>JBILPN010000503.1:0-3327 GCA_044373865.1 Luteolibacter sp.
CCGGTAAGCACAGGAGCAGCCCAATCCATGAATTGAGAATGCCGCGCCGGACGCGCATTTCACTTGAGACAGCGGAATTCATGGGTTCAAAACGACACTTAGGCCCCAAATCATGAACTCACTTTTTGCATCCGTCGAGAAATTTAATGCAATTTTTAACAGTGCGCCCCAGGTTCGTCCGGATCTCCTTGATTGAGGCTTGCATCGCGGGGCAAGAGTGAAAATGTTCACCGCCATCGACCCGAAGGAATCATCCCCCGAAGTAAACCAGCAGTTGATCGCAGACCGTCTGCAAATTTCGCGTGCCACCGTATCGCGTTGTTTTACCAACCATCCTGGCATCAATCCCGTGACACGGGCACGCGTTTTCCAGTTAGCGGCAGAGCTGGGCTACGTGCATTTGCAAATGCGGACGCCAAGCTCGATCCGGAAAAAGGGCGGGAAGAAGATCTTTGGTGTTTTGATTTGTTCGGCCGAGGAGGAGTACAACCGGACCGACTATCAGAACCCCTCCGAGCAAATTCTTGCTGGGGTTACGGATTGTGCGCACCTCAACGGAGCGGATATTGAGGTGCACCTCATCGATCCCAAGGCCTGCAATTTGGAGGACCCGGCATTTTTACAGATCGAGAAACTTTGCAACCGCTGGGATGGCCTGCTGTTGGTCTATCCGTTTCCGAACGAGGTGCTCAAGCATCTCGCGCCGCGTGTGCCGCTGGTTTCCCTAGTCGAGCAATTTGATCACAACGGGATCGATTGCGTGGATGTGGACCACTACAAAGGCATCTCCGCCGCCGTCGAGCATCTCGTCAAAAATGGTCACCGCAGGATTGGATTTTTCACCAGGCGCTACCAAGTTGAGGCCAGTTGGTCCTTTCGGCGCTACGCCGCATTCATGGAGGCGATGGTGCGCTTGAGGTTGCCTGTGGCGCTTGAGGACATCGTGAATGTTTTTCCTTCGCGCGAGGGAAATGATGAATCGAGCATCGAATACGCGGCAGAGCGCAGTCGGGCGGGAGTCACCGCATGGGTCTGTGCTGCGGACCACCAAGCCTACGATCTCGTCCGGGGCTTGGAAAAACGTGGCATCCATGTTCCTAGCATGGTGTCAGTTACGGGCTTTGACGGGATTGAAAAGCCCACCGACTCACCAGAGTTGACCACGGTGGTCATCCCATTTCGTGAGATCGGCACCACCGGCACCCAACGCCTCGTCGAGCGCGCACAAAAACGCTTTGGCTCCGCCCAGCACGTCCTAATCGATTGCCGCCTCAAGGCAGGTTCGACGGTCGGCCCAGCGCCTCGATGAGCTGCAAACTCACCCTAGGGTAACAAGTTCCCACTCCCTATCGCGCAATTCACGCCGACTTGGTCGTCATCCACACCTCATCGGGATCGACGGCGAAGTGGACGGGGCAGCGTTTGAAATTGAACAACGTCTCCTGCGGGTCGCGGTCGTCGCGGTATTGCTTCTTCGCCAAAATTGCTGCTCGTCGGTATTTTCCAGACTAAGATCCAGCTCCAGTTGCACCTTCTCGATGCGTTGGATTCTCAGTTTCGGCTTTCTGTAAAGGGACGTCCGCATGACTTCGGCGTGAACTTGAACATTGTGGACGGTGGCAATGCGCGAGCCGGCCGGGGAATCCTCGAGGGTTTTCATTTTGCTCACCATTTCCATGAGGAAGAGGAGCTGGCCGTCATCCACGGCGGGCGCGGCGGAGACGGTTTGAATTTCGCCAGAGGCATCGGGCAGCTTCACCTCGAAGCGGGGATCGATGATGACGGTGTTCGCGCCGTTTTTCTCAAGGATCTGGCCTTGGTCGGTCTTCCAACTCTTGCCGTAGAGGTAGATGGAGCCCTCGGGATCGATGATGAAGTCCTGGGCCTCGGTGAGCATGCCGCCGGAGCCGCAGGCGGGATCGTAAATGGTGATGAAGGGCGGGAGCTTCTTTTTCACAGGCTCGAACAGCAGGTGGATGACCTCGCGCGGGGTGAAGTGTTCTCCGGCCTCCTCGTTGTTCTCCTCGTTGAACTTGCGGATGAGTTCCTCGAAGACGTAGCCCATGCCGAGATTGGTCAGGCCGGGGAGCTTGCTGCCGTCCGGGCCGATGGCGTCGTGGTGGGAAAGATTGATGTCCGGGGCCACGAATTTCTCGCCGAAACCATGGAGGGCATCCGCCTCCGCCATTTTGCGGATCTGGTTGCAGAGATCGAACTTGGCGATGATCACGGCGAAATCATCGCTGGTGAGGCGACGGAATGCAGATTTGGCACTTCAATACTTCGGCCTTGCCGTATTCTGCCCCTGAGCTATTCAAAGGCGAAGTTGTTCAGGGTTGCACGAGTCGCAATCACGGCACGCCAATGACCGCCTTATGAATTTCCCCACGATTGCAGATTTGGAGCGCTACCCCGAGTTGATCGAGTGGCTGAAGAGCGATGACTGGTATTCTCACTTCACCCCGGGGCAGCAACATCAGAGTAAAATCAATCACGTCACATCCTTGAAGTTATTCGAAGAGGACTACGGGACGGATCAAGATGAAGCGGATGAAATCGATTTGAGATTTGATGCTCGCGTGAAGGGGATGCGCCCCCACGCCTACTCCACACGCCTGTATGTGCAAACCGAGCATGACTTCCGGAGCGGGGAGGTAGAATTTGGATTTTTCTCGGAATGTTCCTGTGGCGAGAGTTTCGATGAGATGTGCGATCATGGCTTGACCGTGCTCATGAAACTTCGGGAATGCGTGTTGAACGTGCGGCCTGTGGTGAATGCGGCCCGCATGAGCGCGGAAATCGCTGCCTGGCTTGACCGGATCAAGGACGCCACGATCCCGCCTCCACCCGCGAAACCCGCCAAGCCCTATTCAAAATTTCTCGCCTACTGCGTCGTGTGTCGGTCGCACCCGTACCGCAGCGAAGTGGCGTCCTCCTATTATCTATCCACCCACATTGGCAATCGGACCAAAACGGGGATTACCATCCAAAGCAACGCGGCGACGGCCGACCCGGCGCGACCGGCCCAATACATGGCGACCGAGGATTTGGCGATTTGTGCTAGATTCCATCAGCGCAGCCGCAAGTTAGGCCTGTGGGGAGGCAGCATGGCACTCAGCGGAGATGGCTGGGAAGACATTCTGCAACCCGCGCTCGCCACCGGACGCATGTATTTTTGCAACCAGAATGAGCGGAGCACCACCAAGTCCGAGGTGCAACTGCTCAAAGCTGGACCGCCGCTCCAAGTCGAACCCGCGTGGCAGGCTCTACCAGGCGGTGGCGCAAAGCCGATTCTAAAATTGCCCTCCGCCAGCATCCAGATTCTAC
>JBILPN010000041.1:0-11442 GCA_044373865.1 Luteolibacter sp.
GTTTGCAGACCGAAGTCACCGAAGGCGACAGTGGTTCCGCGCTGGGCATTGCCAGAGCGGCTTCCGCGGTGGCTCTTGCGGAACTTGGTTCGTTTGGGCATCAAAGGCATGGCTCGGTCCTCCTAGGAAAAGTTTGAATTGGAATTTAAGAATTTAGGTAAATCAGTTGCGATTTTGAGGGCGACGGTCGCCCCCGCGATCTCCGCCACGGCCGCCGCGATCTCCGCGGTCACCACGACCTCCTTGCTGTGGCCTACCGCCACCGCCAGTGCCGTCGTCTTCCTTTTTGTTGACCCATGCCTTCACGCCAATGATGCCGTAAAGTGTGCGGGCTTCGGCGAAGCCGTAGTCCAAGGGAACACGAAGAGTTTGAAGAGGCACCTTGCCTTCGCGATAGCTTTCGGAACGAGCGATATCAGCGCCACCCAGGCGACCAGCGCAACGAAGACGGATGCCATCGGCACCAAATTCCATGGCGGTTTGAAGCGCGCGCTTCATGGCACGGCGGAAGCTGATCCGGCGTTCAAGTTGCACGGCAATTTGCTCAGCAACCAATTGTGCGTCCAGCTCTGGCTTACGAATCTCGATAATGTCAATTTTCACCTGCGCACCCTTGCAGAGGCCGGTGATATCCTTGGTCATCACTTCGATTTCCTTGCCCTGGCGACCGATGATCAGTCCTGGGCGGGAAGTGTGAAGAGTGACGCGAACGCTGTTCCATGCACGCTCAATGACCACACGGGCCAAACCTGCATTGACTAGCTTGTTCTTGAGATAACCACGGATTGCGAGATCCTCGTGGAGCTTATCGGTGTAGTCTTTGCCGCTGGCGTACCATTTCGAGCGCCAGTCTTTGTTGACTGCGAGACGGAATGCGATCGGATTTACTTTTTGGCCCATATTCGGTAAGGGATGAGATTAGGAGAGGGGTTGATCAGGCTTGCTCCTCAGCGGCTGCGGCAGCAACTGGGGCTTCTTCGACTTGTTTGGCAGCGGCCTTGCGAGCCGGTCTCTTTTTCTTCTCGGGGGCGGAGCCAACGAGAGTGATGGAAATGTGGCTGGTGCGCTTGAGGATCGGACCCGCAGAACCCTTGGCCCGTGGCTTGAAGCGGCGGAGCGTTGGCCCACCCCCAATGACGGCTTCCTTGATCACAAGCGTGGTTGCGTCGAGTGAGAAATTATTTTCCGCGTCGGCAATTGCAGTCTTGAGCGTCTTACCAATCAGCTGGGCAGCTTTCTTGGGAGTGAAGGTCAAAATGTCAAGGGCGCTCGATACGGGCAGGCCTTGGATTTCTCGGGCGACGTCGCGCGCCTTTTTAGGCGAGAGACGAACGAATTTTGTGGTGCTTTTGACTTCCATGGGTCGTCGGACGTGAGTGGTTACTGCGCTGATGCTTGTGTTTCGAGGACGGCGAGATCGCCGGTGCGAGGAGAATCGATGCCTTTGACGAATGATTCGACAAAGGCACCGCTGACGCCCTGGCGGACGTCTGCGAGAATTGCATTACCGTAAGGCTGTTGCCCGCGGGTAAGACGAAAGGTCATGCCGATTTTAGCGCCTTGGCTTTCGCCTAGATTTAAAACTATCATGCCACTTTCTTGATCGAGACTGACGATGCGGGCCTGCTGAAGTGAACCGGTCCGAACATCGGGGCGGGGCTTCTGGCGTAGTCCGAGCACAGCGTCAAGCTCTCTTAGCGAAGTTTCTACACGAACTCGTGATTCTGGATCAGAAACCACCGCCTGACGGAGGTAATCAGTGACCACAGCAGAGAGTTGCATGAGTGAAGCTTCGAGAGTGGCCGCCCGCTCACTTGCGACTTGCAAGTCTGCGGCGGCCTGAATGAGACGATCATCTCCCCCATCGAGCAAATTCTTGCCGAGAGCTTCGAGCCGCTCGCGAACCTGAGCCAATTGCTCGGACGCTTGCTTCTCTCCGCGATTTGACTCGACGAGGCTGAGCTGCAGGGAGCGGTTTTGCTCTTGGAGTTCGGTTACGATCTCCTGCAGCTCTTCCGCAGTTGGCGCTTGAGCCAAGCACATCCCCGCACTTGCGACCAACCCGAGGGCGGCGGCAAGTGATTGGATATGAAGGGGCGAGCGCATGATTTTGAAGATGATCGATTTCAGAATTACTTCTTACCGATACCGCCGTGAGTGCGGAAGATGCGAGTAGGAGCAAATTCGCCGAGTTTGTGTCCCACCATATTTTCGGTCACGTAAACGGGAACGAAAGTCTTACCGTTGTGCACGGCGAAGTTGTGGCTGACAAAATCTGGCGTGATCATCGACTTGCGGCTCCATGTTTTAATGGGCTTGCGGTCGGATCCTGCATCGGCAACAGCATCAATCTTGGCAAGAAGCTTTTGATCAACGAATGGGCCTTTTTTAAGAGAGCGTGGCATAAGAAATGTGCGTTAAAGTGCGGACTGAGAGATGAATTACTTTCTCTTGGCTTTGTGGCGGGACTCGACAATGAAGACGCTGGTGGTCTTTTTCTTGTTCCGGGTCTTTTGGCCCTTCGCGTGGCCCCATGGGCTGAGAAGATGCTGGCGACCACCACCGGACTTGGACTTGCCCTCACCACCGCCGTTGGGGTGGTCAACTGGGTTCATCGTCATCCCGCGGACGGTTGGACGAACACCCTGCCAGCGAGTGCGACCCGCCTTGCCAGAGGTTTCGTTCATGTGGTCACGGTTGCCAACTTGGCCGATGGTGCAGAAGCAACGATCGTTGAAGCGGCGAATTTCACCGGAAGGCATTTTCACCAATGCCCATCCACCATCACGGTTGGAAAGCACAGCAAGCTGTCCAGCAGCGCGTGCTACCTTGCCGCCGTTGCCTGGGATGAGCTCGATGTTGTGAATCGAGGTGCCAAGTGGCACGGCGCTCAACGGCATGGCATTGCCAGTCTTTGGAGCGACATTTTCGCCTGCAACCACGGTGGTCCCGACTTCAAGGCCGAGTGGGGCAAGAATGTAGGACTTCTGACCATCCTCATATTGAATGAGAGCGATGCGGCAGGTGCGGTTTGGATCGTATTCGATGCCGACAACCGTTGCGGGCGCATCGTGTTTCCCACGGCGGAAATCGATGAGGCGATAGTGGCGCTTGTGACCACCGCCGATGTGACGTGTGGTGATGCGGCCGGTGTTGTTGCGGCCACCGCTGCGCTTGAGAGGCGTGAGAAGACTCTTCTCAGGCTTGCTCTTGGTGATCTCCTCGAACGAAGGAAGATTCTTGTAGCGAGCGGATGGTGTGATTGGCTTGAAAGTTTTCAGTGGCATGACAATCGGAACGTTGATTTGTTACGTTTGGAGCAGCGGGTATTCCGCTTAGACGAGGTCAAGCGATTCACCTTCTTTGAGGCGAACGATTGCTTTTTTCCAGTGATTTGTGCGACCGGCGTCGGCGCGACGTTGACGGCGGAGTTTCCCGTCATAATTGGCTGTGCGAACGGCCAAAACGGTTTTTCCGAAGAGTTGTTCAACAGCCTGCTTGATTTCAAGCTTGTTGGCCTTGCGATCGACTTCGAGAGTAACTTCGTTGTTTGTCTCTTGGAGAAGGGCGGCCTTCTCGCTGAGTCGAACGTTTTTAATGACCTGGTAAATGTCTTTCATGATCTCGGTATAGGTCCGGGGTTCAGGCAGTGCGTGCTGCAAGCGTTTGAACGGCGTCACCCACGAGGATGACTGTGTTGGCGAGGAGGAGTTGTTCGACGTTGACGTCAGAACCGGTGACGAGTTGTGCCCATGCGACATTGCGAGCCGCAAGATAGGTGGACTCATCGAAACTGTTGGAAACGATCAGAATCTTCCCTGGCTGCACCAGAGCATCGAGAGCGCTGATGAAAGACTTGGTCTTTCCGTCGGCGATTGAGAACGAATCGATTGTCTTGATCTTTTCGGAGGCCACCAAGTCACCCAAGGTGCGACGGAGCGCTAGCTTGCGAACAGTCTTAGGAACCTTCTTGGAATAGTCGCGAGGACGAGGGCCGAAGACCACACCACCACCAACGAAAATTGGAGCGCGCTTGTCACCGTGACGGGCATTGCCCGTTCCCTTTTGCTTGTAGATCTTCTTGTTGTTTCCGGAAACCTCGCCACGAGTTTTGGTGTTGGCGGAGCCGGTGCGGCGGTTGGCGCGATAAGCGATCACGAGATCGTGAACAGCTTGGCGACCTTTCTCAGCACCGACCAAAACAAGATTGGCGGACTGAGCGTCTTCTGCGGTGAAAGTCTTAACGGACATGACTATGAATCGTGAAAGGTTCTAAAATGCCACCGGATCAGGCGGACTTTTTCTTGGCTGGGCGGACGGTGACGTAGTTACCGTTTGAACCGGGAACTGCGCCGGAGACGAGAATCACACCGTCCTCAGGACGCACTGCGACGATTTTGAGATTTTGGACGGTTGAACGAGTTGTTCCCATGTGACCGGGCATTTTCTGGTTCTTCCAAACACGACCTGGAGTCGAGCGGCAACCAATGGCTCCCGTTCTGCGGTGCATCATGGAGCCGTGGGTCATTTTCAAACCACCGAATCCGTGGCGCTTAACCGCACCTTGGAAGCCGCGGCCCTTGGATTCTCCGATCACATCGACCCATTGGCCTTCGGTGAAGGTGTCCATGCCAGGGTGAGCGGCAGGTGGAGTCACGCCATTTTCGAGGCGAAACTCTTGGATGAAACGCTTGGGAGTGGAGCCGGCCTTCTTGAAGATGCCGAGCGCAGGCTTGGTGACGCGCTGCTCCTTCTGGTCGCCGTAGCCGACTTGGACAGCGGTGTAACCGTCGGTTTCAGGAGTCTTGACTTGAAGCACGGTATTACCGGAAACATCGATGACGGTGACAGGGATCATGATGCCAGCCTGTTGGTCGAACAGGCGGGTCATACCGATTTTTTTGCCGAGGAGGCCGAGTGACATGGCGATTGGAATTTGAGATTTAAGATTTGAAATTTGAGATCCGAAAACAGGGAAAGAGCTTAGATACGGATCGTGATGTCAACACCGGCAGGCAGATTGAGCTTTTTGAGTTCATCCACGGTGCGTGCTGTTGGATCTACGATGTCGAGCAGGCGCTTGTGTGTCCGGATTTCGAATTGTTCAGCCGACTTTTTGTTCACGTGAACGGAACGGTTGACGCTGAATTTTTCGATACGAGTTGGAAGCGGGATTGGGCCGGCAACACGGGCACCCGTGCGTTTGGCGGTCTCCACGATTTCTTGAGCGGAGCGATCAATCGCGCGATGGTCGAAGGCGCGCAGGCGGATGCGAATTTTCTGATTTTCCATAGGTGGAGGTTGTTTGACGGTTTACGTGATGATCTGCAGGGCGAGTAATCAGCCTAAGCGGTCGCTTACGATTTCTTCGACGATATTGGTTGGGACTTGCTCAAAGTGCGATGGAGTCATCGCATAAGAAGCGCGTCCCGAGGAGAGGGTTCGAACGGCGGTGGAGTAGCCGAACATTTCTTTAAGTGGCACATTTGCGTGCACGATGGAGAGTTTGCCTTTGGACTCGGTGTTTTGAATTTGTCCGCGGCGGCGGCTCAAATCCCCCATGACATCCCCTTGGTAGTCGTCAGGGGTGGAGACCTCGACGGCCATGATGGGCTCAAGCAAGATGGACTTGGCCTTCTTGAAGCCATCCTTCATGGCGAAAATAGCAGCCATGGTGAACGCATTCTCGTTGGAGTCCACGTCGTGGTAGGATCCGTCGAGAATATCCACATGCACATCAATGACTGGATAGCCGGCAATGATGCCATTGGTCATCGATTCATTGATGCCCTTGTAAACTGCGTTGATGTATTCCTTGGGGATTGCACCACCGATGACTTTGTTTTCGATGGTGAGCCCCTTGCCCTTTTCATTTGGCTTGATGGAGATCACCACGTGTCCGTATTGGCCACGGCCGCCAGATTGTTTGACCAGCTTTCCCTCACCGCCAGCGGCTTGGGTGATGGTTTCCCGATAGGCAATTTGAGGAGCGCCTGTGTTGGCCTCCACTTTGAATTCCCGACGAAGGCGATCGACGATGATTTCCAAATGAAGCTCGCCCATTCCTGAAATGATGGTTTGGCCGGTTTCCTCATCCGTCTTCACCATGAAAGTTGGATCTTCCTCGGACAGGCGGCCCAGCGCCATTCCAAGTTTTTCTTGATCCGCAACGGTTCGAGGCTCAACCGCCATCGAGATGACAGGCTCCGGGAAGGTTGGCGGTTCAAGAACCACATCGTGATTTTCAGCAGCGAGAGTATCGCCAGTGGTCACATTTTTGATACCAACCATGGCCGCGATGTCACCAGAGTAACAAGCATCGATGTCTTTGTGCTCGTTTGCCTGAATGCGGATCAAGCGGCCAACGCGCTCGGTGCGGCGTGTGCGAGGGTTGTAAACTGTGTCGCCTTTCTTAATGACACCTGAGTAAACTCGGAAAAAGACCAGCTTCCCAACGAACTTGTCCGCCCAAAGCTTAAAGGCCAGAGAAACAAATTTCTCGTTATCGGAAGTGATAACCTGAATTTGCTTTTCATGGTCATCTGGATCCATGCCAAGAGCAGCAGGAATATCGAGTGGACTTGGCAGGTAATCCAAGACGGCATCGAGAAGGTATTGCACCCCCTTATTTTTGAAAGCAGAGCCACCAGCGACCGGGACAAGTAAATTGGCGATGGTAGCGCGGCGAATCCCGTGCTTGAGCTCTTCAAGGGAGATCGTCTCTTCATTGAGGAACTTCTCGCCGAGAGTGTCGTCCACGTCAGCGACAGCATTGAGTAGCTCACCGTAGGCCTCACGAGCGATCTCAAGAAGATCCCCGTCCAATTCCTTGACGGTGTAGGTGGAGCCGAATTTATCGTCATCCGAAAAGTAAACCGCCTTTTGATTGACCACGTCGATTTGACCGATCAGTTGATCCTCGGCACCGATTGGGATGAGAATGCGCACGGCATTGGCACCCAGCTTGTCTTTGATTTCCTCAAAGACGTTGGCAAAATTCGCGCCGGTCCGATCCATCTTGTTGACAAACACGATGCGGGGAACGTGATACTTCGTTGCTTGGCGCCAGACGGTCTCGGTTTGTGGCTGCACACCGGCAACACCGCAGAAAACTACGATTGCCCCATCCAAAACACGCAGAGAACGCTCGACTTCAGCGGTGAAGTCAACGTGTCCCGGGGTGTCAATGATGTTGATCCGGTGTTTTTGATCTGGGAACAACTTCACCATTCCTGGTTCAACGTGCTGCCACCATTCCGTGGTGACTGCCGCTGAGGTGATGGTGATTCCGCGTTCCCGCTCCTGTTCCATCCAATCGGTTGTGGCGCCACCATCGTGGACCTCACCGATTTTGTGGATCATTCCCGTGTAAAACAAAATCCGCTCGGTGAGCGTCGTCTTACCCGCGTCAATGTGCGCAGCGATCCCGATATTTCGGGTGCGCTCTAGCACGTATTGGCGGTTTGGACTGTTTGGATTCACGGAAATGAACGAAGGAGCAGTGAACGTGATTAGAAGCGGAAGTGAGCGAAAGCGCGGTTTGCCTGCGCCATCTTGTGAACGTCATCGCGCTTGCGGACAGCACTGCCTTGGTTGTTGGCAGCATCCTTGATTTCGTTCGCGAGAGCGACGTGCATCGGAGTCCCTTTGCGGTTCCGTGCATAATTGACGAGCCAGCGCATTGACAGCGACTCCGAGCGGTCTGGGGCAACTTCAAGTGGCACTTGGTAGGTTGCGCCACCCACGCGGCGGGATTTCACCTCGACGCGTGGCTTGGTGTTCTCAACAGCACGAGTGATCACTTCGAGTGGATCGATGGTATCGACCCCTTCGTTGGCGCGATCAATCGCAGCGTAAACAATGCGTTGAGCGAGTGAACGCTTGCCGGATTCCATCACCTTGCTGATGAGGTGACCGACGAGAGGACTGTCGTAACGAGGATCGCGACGGTCTGGCTTGGTGAAGATGCGCTTGCGGCGTGGCATGGCGGTGGAAGGTAGTTGAGGTTAAAAAGCGTGACTTACTTCTTCTTGCCCTTGACCGGGGCAGCGACGGCACCGGGTTTTGGACGTTTGGCACCGTATTTCGAACGGCTTTGACGGCGCTTATCGACACCGAGAGTATCGAGCGAACCACGAACAATGTGGTAACGAACACCTGGAAGGTCCTTCACCCGTCCGCCGCGAACGAGGACGATGGAGTGTTCCTGAAGGTTGTGGCCTTCACCGCCAATGTAGGCGATGACTTCGAATCCGTTGGTAAGGCGAACCTTAGCCACTTTACGGAGAGCCGAGTTTGGCTTCTTGGGCGTGCGAGTCATGACTTGAAGGCATACTCCGCGGCGCTGCGGGCAGTTCACGAGAGCGGGTGACTTCGACTTTTCGGCCGGAGTGAGGCGTCCCTTGCGAACGAGCTGATTGATGGTCGGCATGATTTCCTGCGTGGTTCTGATTTTCCCATGGGGGCAAACCGGAGCGCCGACGAGGATTCCTCGCAAGAGCTTTTTTCCGGAGCTACACCCGATAAATTTTCCCTATATAGTGACCTACTTCGATTAAAACGTCAGCAGGCCTCGGTCTGGGGGGGGCGAACATAGGAGCCGAACCCAAGCTGACAAGCCCTATTTTGCTTTTCCCCAAAATAATTTTGGAAATCCAAGCGTTCGAACAAGGTGCAGCAAGGGATTTTGTGCGATTTTGGCGTGATTTCACCCGGTCGTGGGAGGATGCAAGGTGCATTCTAAATTCGGTGATTTGCACGATTCTGCCAATTCCCTCTCCGCATAATCCCCGAAATTGTTGATTTTACGATGTGGCACAGACCTCGCTAAGAGCGCGGGCGACGCGTCGCGCGGTTTGCGGCACGCAGATCTACTTTTCAGGTTGTCACTTCAATGTCTGTTAGCAGCCAATCGCCTATTGCAGAGGCATTCTCAGAGGAGAGTGCGGTTTCGAAGCCATCACTTGCCGTCGGCAAACGTAGGCGAAGGCCCAAGATTCTCATTGTCACGCCAGAATTGAGTCAGAGCAACTTGCTTGCAATGGACGGTAAGGCGTCCCCTTGCATCAAAGCCGGCGGGCTTGCGGACGTAAGCGCGCTGTTGTTGGACTCCCTTTCCGACGCTGGGGCCGACGTGCATGTTGCGCTTCCGCACTTTCGCTCACTGTTTAAGCCCGGGCCGGCCGGGCATTCCACCAAGCTCCATCTGTGCGAGGATCGGGAGTTTTGTTACCGCCGCTCAGTTTATGAAGGGTGTAAAAATGCAAATGTCCGCGCCGCCTTGGCATTCCAGCGGGACGTCATTCATTACGTGATGCCACGCGTCCGCCCGGATTTGGTGCATTGTCACGACTGGATGACCGGGCTGGTCCCAGCCGCTGCACGCAACATGGGCATCCCAAGCCTTTTTACCGTCCACAATCTTCATGACGAGCGCGTAACGCTTGATCACATCGAGGACCGCGGAATCGACGCCGCCAAATTTTGGCAACACCTGTATTTCATGGATTATCCCGGATCCTACGAAACTGCACGCCAACAAAATCCCGTCAGCATGCTCGGCTCCGGAATTCTTGCGGCCGACCAAATGAATACGGTTAGCCCGAGCTTTCTCAACGAACTTGCCGGGGGGGAACACTTTGCCCCGTGGGCCGTGGTGGATGCCGTCCGCGGCAAGATCGCTGCGGAGCGCGCCCATGGGATCGTCAACTCCCTCCCCCCTGGATTTCTCCCAGCGCAGGACGCCCATCTCGCCGAGAAATATGACGCCACTTGCCACCCGAGCGGAAAGCTCGCCAACAAACGACTTCTCCAAGAACGCCTCAATTTGGAAATCGACGACGATGCACCCTTGCTGTTTTGGCCCTCGAGGCTGGATCCCGTTCAGAAAGGATGCCACCTCCTCGCAGAAATTCTTTATGGGATCGTCAGTGACTACTGGGCGCTTGGGCTTCAAATCGCCTTCATCGCCGATGGCCCCTATCAAAGCCACTTTGAGAACATCGCTCGCTTCCACGGACTGCAGAGCCGCATCGCCGTCCGCCCCTTCAGCGAGACCTTCTCGCGGCTTGGCTATGCCGCCTCTGACTTCATGCTCATGCCCTCCTCCTATGAACCCTGCGGGCTTTCGCAATTGATCGGGATGCGCTACGGTAGCCTGCCCATCGTGCACTCGACTGGCGGACTTCGCGACACCGTCGTGCCGGTTCGCAGCGAGAAAAACTTGGGCAATGGATTCCCGTTCGAGATTTACAACGCTGAGAGTCTTCGTTGGGCGATTGACAATGCCATGCAATTCCACATCCGCCCTCGCGCCGAGCGCAATCGAAACATCACTCGAATCATGAACGAGGCCGCAAGCCAGCACCAAGCGTCTTCGATGGTGGACCGCTATGTTGAAATCTACCAAAAACTCTTGAAGTCTCACCCAACCCAACATCCATCCCCCGAAAAAACTCCCTAAGATTTTGGGAAAACCACCTGCGCCGTCACCGGGTAATGATCCGAGACCAATGGTTCATCGCACGAAATAATTTCCGCGGCTTCGATGGATGCGTCTCGACTCACCAGAATGTGATCCACCTTGAGATTTCCATCACGATTCCCGCGCCAGAAGTGCAGGGTCCGCCGCTCCTTCACGCCCGAGTGCAAAACTTGGAAAGCATCAGATAGAAAATTCCGCCATTTCTGCTTGGCCCCGGCCACCGACACCTCGCGCCCTGTCAGGTAGAGATAGCCCGGATTTGCCTCAATCGAATTCAAATCGCCAATCAATGCCACTGGTTCATCCAAATGCGACCGCTCATCGATCTTGCGCGCGATCAAAAGCGCGGCCTGCTCGCGAGATGGCTGACTTTGGTGATCCCAGTGGGTGTTAAAAACGTAAAACCCGCGTCCGCTTGCCAAATCCACCAAGCGCGCCCAGACCGCCACGCGCGTGGTTTCATTCCCCCAAGTGCGGGAGCCTGGCTCATTCGGCCGCGCAGACAGCCAAAATGTCCCCTGCTCACCCGGAGCCATGCGAAACCGCTCACGCCGATAAAAAATGCCTGAATACTCGCCCGCGCGCCTCCCATCGTCCCGCCCCACCCCGATAAATTCATAATCCGGCAAGGACGCCCACAAGTCCGCCGCCTGACCATGCAGCGCCTCTTGCACGCCGATGACATCTGGCCGCTCCCTGCGAATCATGCGCACCGCACCTGCAACCCGCTCACGCCACGCACGCGAGCCCAAATCCTCATTCGTCTCGTAGCGGATATTGAAACTCATCAAACGCAAGGCCAAGGTCCCATCTTCCCTCACCGGCACCGCCTTGGGTGGCCCAAGCACACGGGACCGTTCACAGCCAGTCAGACTGTGCATGACGACCAACAACCCCAGCATGAGCCCATAGAATTTCATGAATTTCAAACCGTCGAGTTCACCCAGCAAGCGGACTTC
>JBILPN010000042.1:0-11411 GCA_044373865.1 Luteolibacter sp.
TCCACCGTGACCGAGACCGGGAGGTCGTTTGTTGCAAAGCCATCGCTAACGCGAATGGTAAAGTAAAAACTGCCGGGGCCTTGATTGCCGGTGGGTATCCAACTGAAAACGCCAGTAATTGGATCAATAGACGCACCAACAGGTGCTCCAATCAAACCGTAGGTCAGCATGTTGGGTGGCAGATCGCTATCAGTAGCAACGGCCGTGAATGTGAGCAACATGCCTTGCTTCACGTTCTGTGAGGGAATCGCCGCGAGAACCGGAGCAGTGTTCGCGTCGTTATCGGAAATGAAAACAGTTACGCCAGCAATTGGCAAACCACCAAAGGATAGATCAATGCTAGACAGGCTATGACTGATTGCGCCAAAGTGATCTGATTCATTCACCATATCGTTAACTGCAGTAACGGTGACAGATTGTGGCATACTCCAATTGGCGGTGGTGAAGGTCAGGCTGGTGGGTGAGGCGCTGACTTGAGAATCTGTCGTGATCTGAATGGAAACGTCAGCGGATGGAGCCCGTGACAAGGTAACCGTGTAGCGATCCGTGCCCCCGCCTTCCGTGACGATGGTCGCTTCGTCGGATTCTACAATCATTACACCTGAATCGATTCTCGAGATCGCGGCATCCGCAAAGCGTTCGCCGAGCATCACTTGACCAGCCGAGTCATAGTGAACACCCGAATCCCCCCAGTCATCGAAGGTCATCACGCTCAAACCGTCGGTTCCATCTACCGTGAAGACATTGGGGTCCTCTGCCGCAACCGCTTTTTGCGCATGGATCACCGTCTGGCGAAAGGCGTTGGTATTGCGGACCGTTCCCACGAACACATCCAGTTGGCTCCATGAGGTTGCGGACCGGGTCATTCTGCCGCCACTAGCAGCGGCGATGCTGCCGATGTCCGCGCGCAGTGCCGCGATCAACTCGGTCAGGTTGGCTTGGTAGGATGAAGCATTTCCAGCCGTGGCATCGCTTTCACCCTGCATCCAAATGATGCCCCGAACATTCAGCACCTTGCCAGCAGGCAGACTGTCAACTGCGGCATGAATGGTTGAGATGAGTTTGTCGTATTGATTGAGGCGCCCACCATCACTGGGATCGAAATCCCTCCAAATATTAGAGTTCTGTGCAGTAGAAGTGGCAATCGAAGTTGATCCACGTGCGTATTTGATGATAGCGATGGGTGCGTCAAATTGCCTTTGCACATTGTAAGCAAAAGCCAGCTCAGGGCCAAAGCGGCGCCTGCTTTCATTTCCCCTTCCACTTCCCCAATCAAAAGCGAGACCTTCCTGAGCGGTCATTGCATGCCAATCATTTTTAGGAGGCAGGGACATTCCTGCAGAGCTGGTGATGCCACTGTTCTCATTGGCCCCTTGAAACATCTGGATGTTGTTGTGAGTTATATTGAGATCGCTGCGTCCGATGGTCGAAAGCGTATCAGCCGGCGTCAAACCAGAGATCGGGTTTTCCGTGATGCCATAGCCCTCCGCATTGGATTGCCCGGCGATGATCCAAGTGCCTAGAATATCGTCACCGCTGTCATCAGTCACGATGACCGTCACTGGTTGCTCGTCACTTAGAAAGCCGTCGCTGACGCGGACGATGAAGTTAAAAACGCCAGGACCTTGGTTCTCAGTAGGCGTCCAAGTGAAAACTCCGGTTATTCCATTGAGCGAAGCTCCAACTGGTCCGCCGATCAAACTGTAGGTTAGTGTGTTCGCGGGCAAGTTAGGATCCGTCGCGCTGGCCGTAAAGGTGAGCTCACTGCCTTCGTTCACCGTCTGCGCAGGAATCTCGGCGAGAACAGGAGCAAGATTTGGTTCAATAACCGCTACAGACACCGCCTGCTCGTGAGTTAGATTCCCGTCACTCACACGCACGCTGAAATTGAAATCACCAGGACCTTGCGCTTCGCTGAGTGCCCAACTGAAAACGCCCGTGCTGGCATCGATGCCCGCGCCGCTAGGAGCGCCAACAAGGCTGTAGATTAGCGTATTAGAAGGAAGATCCTCATCCGTGGCGGTTGCCGTGAACGTGAGAAGACCGTTTGCACGAACCGTCTGGGTTGGGATCCCGACGAGAACTGGAGCGACATTGACTTCGTTAACGGTGACTGAAACAGAACGGTCATGACTGAGATTCCCATCGCTCACACGAACGGTGAAGTTAAAAATTCTAGGTCCTTGCAGTTCGGAGGGGATCCAACTGAAGATACCGGTGCTGCCATCGATGGTAGCACCGCTCGGTGCATCGATGAGACTGTAGACCAGAGGATTGGAAGGCAAATCCGCATCAGTGGCGCTGGCCGAAAAAGTGAGTTCCATGCCTTCGTTGACCGTTTGGGCCGGGATGACGGAGAGAATGGGAGCGACGTTCACTTCATTGACGGTGATGCTGACTGGCAAGTTATGCGCCAACCTTCCGTCACTCGCACGGACCGAGAAGCCATAAATGTTAGGCCCATGACTCTCGTTAGGAGTCCAAGTGAATTCACCCGTAATAGAATTGATTGAAGCACCACTGGGAGCACCGACGAGACTGTAGATGGTTGGGCCCAGCGGATCCACGTCCGAGGCGCTGGCGGTGAAGGCCAGTTGCGTGCCTTCGTTTACAGCTTGAGCCGGAATCGCGGTGAGAACCGGTGCCGTGTTCGCCTCCACAGGCACGATGAAACGCCATTGCACGTCATCGCCGGTATTGGTGCCTGCGGCCATGCTGTAGGTGGAGACAAAAGTCGAGTTATTGTAAACCATTCGGAGTCTCGTGGACAAAGTCGGATGTTCGATGAAGTGCCAGCCATGCTGGCCCGGCTTCAGGGTCCATTCCACGGCGGGACCCGTGGTGTCGGTGGCGACCGGAGCCACTGAGGTGCCATCCGCATTGTCAGTGCCGTCGGCATTTTGACGACGCATTCGGCGACCGTCGAGTAAGGAAACGATGTAGTAACGGTTTGAAGCACCAGCCGACACGAGTTTCCAATTCACCAAGTCTCCATCAACGCGGATGTTTCTGCCAGACAGGCGGGGCAGCTCGGGAAGATTAGCGACGCGCTTGCGGGAAGCCTTGTGATGAATGTGGTAGGGCTTGTCCGTGCGAACCGTGATATCAGAATCCCACGCGGCGTAAAGTTTGCCAAAAGCCGTCATGTTCCCGTTGAGGTCATAACTATTTGAACGAGGCGCAGGGCTCACTGCCTGCCATGCGTTAGCTGGCTGCGGGTATTCCTCATTTTCAGTGAAAACGAACAATGCATATTTGCGAAGCGCTGGAAGATTTTCGGCCCGCCAAAGGAATTCTGCAAGACAGTTATAATTATCTTCCTCGCTCCATGTTTGATTTTTTCCCCAATCCACGAAAGAAAACTCCGTGAGCCAGACCGGACGACTTTTGGAATTGTAGGTGTATGCCGAGTTGATAAAATTGATCAGATTGTTTGCCGATCCGCCGCTTGGACCTGGATACGTGTGAACCGAAGTGTAGTCCACACGGTAGCCGAGCGCATCCACTTGAGTGTAAAAGGTGTCAAGCCACCCACCATCCCCTCCGATGGTTCCGGGTGAGGGCCCCACCAGTGGCTGATCAAGTTCCTGAAGACGCTGCCAGAGAGTGACGACGTTGCTTAATGGAATGTTCGATTGATCCGTGCGATCCGGCTCATTGAAACCAAGCAGATGGACGCCATCCGCCCGCGTCCGCCATGCTGGATATTCCTGCCAGAGAGGCCCCTGGGCACTGCCGATATCCCAACTGGAACTGCCCCACTGCATTGGATAAAAAGAGGCATTTTCAGGAAGGGTGTGCGTGTTGCGACGCCCCCAATTGTAAGTCCAGTTAGGATTCATCCCCATGGCAAATGAAGTGCCACCAATGCCTTTTTTTGGATAAATACCGCTGTAGGAAAGTTTCCAGCCTTGAGAGGATGAGCCGTTGGCCGTGTTTTGCACCAGCGCCGTGCCCGCCCCTGGAGCATCAATTACGAGACCGCTCCATTGGTTAATGAAACGGATGACACCACCACCGAGAGGATCGAGAATCCAATCTTGATGCGGAAGAGCGGAGTATGGAGCATCCAGAAGCGGAAGTCCGGGGGCTTTCGACAGCTGGGAACCTGATAGGCAATTTCCTGATGCACGATTGGTGAGACGGTAAGTCCCATTCGATAAATTCAAAAGAACCTGGTATTGATCCTGCCATGTGACGAGGCCGGGTTGGCTGAGTGATGGCTGCCCCGCACCGGGCACAGAGATATAATTCCCGGATGCTGAATTGGTAATTTGATAGAAGGCATCGTTGTAAGTTTCATAAGCGGCGGTTGCTCCGGAGTCGATGATGTTGGTGCCGAGCGGGTAGCCCACGTTGCCGGCATTGGCTGGGAAAATACTGAGTTCGCGAATCGAGGTGGTGCCGGGATTGGTAAACTCAAGACGTAATTGAGAGGTGGTGACAGGCGTGAACGAGACGATGCGATCCGAAGCGGTGTTTCCAGTCACTGCTCCGCCATTGATATTTTGCCATGCGACTCCGTCCCAATATTTTAGAATAAAATCCGCAAGTGGCGAGACCCCGTTCGAACCAGAATAGATGTGCGCGCTGCCGATCTTGGAGGGAACTCGCAAGTCGATGTCCAGCGTGTTGGTGCCTGCGGTATCACTTTGCCAGAAAGAACCCACGTGGGCGCGGCCATCCACCGCTTTTAAGGCAAAATTTCCTGCCGTGCTGGCCGAGGCCACTGTTGGGCGCTGATAGGCAAGGTTGACCGTCAGATCGGTTCCGAGCGGGAAGCCGCTTGGTCCGTTTGGCGGATAGAGAGCCAACTCCCGGACGCGGAGCGAAGCTTCCGAACTTAACAACCTGAACGATGAGGCGGTCACCGGATTGGTGAAGACAAGGTTGCGCTCATTGCTCGTATTTCCGGTGACGCTCCCGCCTGGAATCGCAGACCATGCACTGCCATTCCAAAACTGGATTCCATAGCTTCCGATAGGGAAGCTATCATCCACTCCGGTGAAAACCTGCGCACTGCCGACTTCCACAGGGAAAGGGAAATTCACGATCACTGACTGCCATGAGGAGTTGCTGCCCTGCCAACGGTTGTCATTTCCGACCACTCCATCCGTGATATAAGAGGCCAAGCGCTGACCCGACACCGAGCTGGCGGTAACTGGCTGAAACTTTGCGAGATTCACTCGCTGTGGGGCGATCAGTGGCGCGACCACTCCGGCAACACTGAGACGAGCCCCCTCCGTTGTTTCGTAGGCTAGGGCCCCGCTCTTCAACTTGAGTGAACCACTGCCCGTCTCATTGCTTGGGGCAAGTTGAATGCGAAATCGGTTACCTGTGACCATAAGGTCAGCCGTCAAAGGTGAATCGAATGCAAACACGTATTCTCCACCACCCGTGAAGTTCAGGGACCCGGTCGCGGTCCCGATTGCGACATCATCGCCGCCACCCAACAATTCATCCGCTCCCAGATAGGTGACGGTGACGGCAAGCGAGGAGGCATCGTTGGCAGTCGTGCTGGTATGTGTGCCGAAACCGAAACCCGTGAGCGTGACCCGGGTCGGCCCTTGATTGCGCGTGAGAAGCCCGGAAAAATTGCGATTAAAAACCGCGACAGTCGGCTGGTGGATATCGATGTCCGTGCCACCGCTTCCTGCGTCGTCCACGAAAAAAGTCGGACCTAACACATTTGTGACATCTCCCGCTTGAATGATGGCAGCCCTAAGCACTGCAGGCGTAGCAATTAGCAAAAACGAAGTTGCCAGCGCCGGGATCAAGCGGCGCTTCACACAGAGATTTGGGAAGGCGGTTGTTTTCAGCATTGGGTATGAAGCATTGGGATTTTAAGAGTTTCCAAACCGATTTCCCTCTTTGCGATGGCACGAAAGATTTCCAGCTCAGCCCATTCAAGAAATTTCAATTGGTGATACGGCGGGTAGAAGAATAGGGGATTGCCATTGATAGAATGAGATCGTTGGATGCGCTGCCAGATCGATCGGGGAGATCAAGGGTCAGGCGGGCGCTCACCAAAGAGGCGTTCTTCAATGGGAGGAGAAATCATTTCAACATGCCCGTCGAGAAAACAGAAGATTCCTTTCCGATTAGGAGTGAAATAGATCGTCCGGCGATTGTCGCCTGCGACGGGAAGCGGCGTATAAGTCTCAGCGAGCAGTGGATTAAAGTAGTAGCGGCCAAAGGTCAGATATAAAATGCTCGCCGGGTCTCCAAAGCTTGACACTCGCAGTGGGGCGTTTGCATTGCCCCACCTTGGCCTGAGCCGATCATTGATCGAAAAAGGATTGCGAATACCAGTCCCATCCGTCGTTACAGGAACACCGCTAAACAGCGTGCCAGCCATATTTCTCAGGTCCTTCGTGCCGAGCAATTGACTCAACGATGCCGTGATTTGCTCACCCAGTCGTTTCTGATCCGTCGACTCCAAACCCGAGAAAAGATAAGGCTGCATTCTGCCCATAAAACTGGAACTGACCCACTTGCCACCGGTTGCTTCATAAGGGCCTTTTTCGCCAGCGTCGCGAACCACATTGATCGCTCCATTATTTTCCGCCGAGTAAGCGACATTCGCGATTCCGATCTGCCGCAATGACGAGACAGCATTCGCCTGCTGTGCCTGAGTTCGAACCCGCCCGGTGACAGCGAAGACCAATGCCGCGAGAGTGACGATGATCGTGATCGTGACAAGCAACTCAACCAGAGTGAATCCCTGCTGAGGCTTGCCCTTCGTCGGACAAAGATGGCTTAGGTGGTGGGTCATAATTTCAGCGGGTTTCAAACATCAACACGGACAAGATGATTTCGGAGCTACTTCTTGTCACCTTTTTCAAGTTGCACGGTTTGTGCAAACTCTTACACCTGCCGATCATTCCCCGAGGCCTTGTCAAAACGCGGAGGCGTTTGCCCCACACTGCAAGCGACTTGCCGAGATCGAGCTTTTCCGGCAAGCATCCGTGCATGAGCCCTACCGAATTCCCACTCGACCTCCGACTGCGCCAAGAAATTTTGTTTGCCCGCGAGCGAGTGTATCGCTTCAGCCAAGCGACCCCACTGGAGCGCCTCATCCTGCCCGGTCCCGGTCCGGAGATTTGGGTCAAGCGCGAGGATCTATCGCCCATCAAAGCCTACAAATGGCGTGGTGCTTGCAACCGCATGGCCGTCCTCACCCAAGCCGAAGCGCAGGCCGGGGTGGTCACCGCATCCGCTGGCAACCACGCCCAAGGAGTCGCCCTTGCCGCACGCGCCCTCGGCATCCGCGCACGCATTTACATGCCACGCTCCACCCCGCGCGTGAAGCAGAATGCCGTCGCCCACCACGGCGGTGAGTTTGTGGAAATTCATTTAGCTGGCGATAGTTACGACGAGGCCGTCACCGCCGCTCGCGACGATGAAACCGCCACCGGTGCCACCTACATCCACGCCTACGACGACCTCCAGGTCATGGCGGGCCAAGGCACCCTTGCCGATGAAGTTGTGCTCTCCGGCCACGGCCCCTTCGATGCCGCCTTTCTTCAAATCGGCGGTGGTGGTCTAGCCGCAGGCGTGTCCTCATGGCTCAAATCCTACTGGCCCGCCATGGAATGCATTGGCGTGGAAGGCGTTGGCCAAGCATCGATGAAAGCCGCACTCGCCGCCGGCACCCCCGTCGCTCTTGCCCAAGTTGACCTATTTTGCGACGGCACGGCAGTCCGCAAAGCCGGCCAACTCCCATTTGAAATTTGCCAAAACTCACTCACCCGCATCGAAACGGTGACCAATGCCGAGGTCAGCCAAGCCATGCGCGTGCTCTGGGAAGGCCTGCGCTGCATCTCCGAACCATCCGGAGCCATGGGCCTCGCCGCCGTCCTTAAGAATCGCGAAAACCTCTGTGGCAAGCGCGTCCTCGTGATCCTCTGCGGGGCCAACATCGACTTCCTCCAACTCGGAATCATCGCCCAATCCCTTGGCAACGGCACCAATCTCAGCCGCAGCCTCCGCGTCCGCATCCCTGAGCGCCCCGGATCCATGCTCCACCTGTTGAATCACGCCTTCGCCGGACTCAACATCACCGACTTTCAATACGGAAAAACCGCCGAAAATGACGCATGGCCCGCCTTCACCCTCCAAGCCAGCACTCCCGCCGCGCTTGCCGCAGTTTGTCAGAATCTCGATTCTCACGGCTTCGAATGGCAAGACCTCACCGACGCCGTGGACATCGCCTTCCGGGCCATCCCCCTCCGCGGCGACCTCGTCCAATTCCCAGCATTTCTGCGCCTCGACTTCTATGAGCGGCCCGGCGCGCTCCAAGCCTTCCTCGCCCAGCGCATCCAAGGCCATGCCAGCCTTTGCTATTTCAATTACCGCCAATCCGGCGAACGCATCGGCCGCGCGCTCATCGGGCTGGACTTCCCATCTCCAGAAAAACGCGACGCCCTCCTCCGCAGCATTCCCCACAGTGGCGAGGGATATCGTCTCTGTGAAGCCGTCGATGCGGCAACCACAAGCCGTCTCCTTGGCGAGGAAAATTTCACCTGCCATGACCCCATTCCCACCCGCCGAGATGCAGGCTTGTGAAACTTTTCACAAACCACGCTTGCGGGCCGCATCCAAGGTCGGCATATTCCGCCCGAAATCCGACGGGCAAACTTCAACACAAGCGCCCGTCGCTGTTATTTAGCCATGAGCGACACACCTTCGGCAACTGCGGAAATAAAACTGCCCAAAGACCTTGCTGCCGAAAAAGGCATGGTCAACGTCCAGATTGACGGCAAATGGCACCAGTTCCCAAAAGGAACCCGCATGATTGAGGCCTGCCGCCAAGCCGCCATCACAGTTCCTCACTATTGCTACCACCCCAAGCTTTCCTCACCGGGAAACTGCCGCATGTGCCTCGTCCAAATGGGCATGCCACCCCGGCCAGCACCCGGCCAAGAACCCCAGCGCGATGAAAATGGCTACGAAATCATCGGCTGGATGCCGCGCCCGGTCATCGCCTGCGCCAACACGGTCGGCGAAAATATGGGCATCCGCACCACTGGCGAGCTCGTCGAAAAATGCCGCGAAGGCGTCATGGAGTTTCTCCTCATCAATCACCCGCTCGACTGCCCGATCTGCGACCAAGCTGGCGAATGCCGACTCCAAGAACAATCCGTCCAACACGGACGCGGCGTCTCGCGCTTCGTGGACATGAAGGTGAAAAAGCCGAAAAACGTCGAAATCGGGCCGCGCATCCGCCTCGACGACGAGCGCTGCATCATGTGCAGCCGCTGCATCCGTTTCATGGATGAAGTCGCTGGCGACCCCGTCCTCGGCTTCACCCAACGTGGCACACACACCACGCTCACCGTCCACCCAGGCCGCCTGCTGGATTCCAATTACTCGCTCAACACCGCTGATATCTGCCCCGTTGGCGCACTGACATCCAACGACTTCCGCTTCCAAATGCGAGTTTGGTTCCTCAAGGAAACCCCCACCATCGACGTCAATTGTGGCACCGGAACCAACATCACCGTCTGGACACGTGGCCAGAAAATCCACCGCATCACACCGCGCCTCAACAACGAGGTAAACTCCGCTTGGATGCCGGATTCTCACCGTCTCAATTTCCACTACATCGACAGCGACCTGCGGCTCAGCGAACCACTCACACGTGGCGGCAACGACTCGCCCGCAAACTTCGCCACCACCACTTGGGCCGCCGCCATCCGTGACAGCGCCGCTCGGATCCGCGCCGTGCGCCCAGACCAAGTCGCCATCATCGCCTCGGGACGCATGACGAACGAGGAACTTTTCCTTGCCCGCGCCATCGCCACAGAAATCGGCAGCCGCGCGATTTCCCTCGTCCCCCGCTTTGCCGAAGCAGACGCACTGCTCATCGCCGCAGATCGCAACCCGAACACCACCGGTGCCAAGCTGATTCTCGAAACGGAAGATCCATTTGCCCAACTCGACTCAATCCGCGAGGGCGTCCGCAACGGCACGTTCAAGGCGCTCATCGTGCTTGGTGAGGATCTGATCTCCGATGCTGGCTTCTCCACCGAGGACCTTGCCAACCTGGATTTCTTCCTGCAAACGCACATCCTTGCCAACCCCTGCGCCAACGCGGCACACATCGTTCTGCCCTCCGCCGCCTTCGCCGAAAAACGTGGTTCAATGGTCAACCTCAGCGGACGCCTCCAACGCCTCAACCGTGCAGTCGAGCCACCCAACCAAGCGCATGATGATTGGGAAATTCTCCGCGACCTCCTCCTCGCCCTGTCCGGCGAGAAGAACGAGGTCCACCACATCGAAGACGTTTTCCGCGTCCTCTCCCAAACCGTCCCTGCATTCCACGGCCTCAGCCTCTCAAAAATCGGCCACCAAGGCACTGCCATCCTGGAAACCGGATACCAAATCCCGCTGCTCGCCAACGAAGGGGCCCGCAAAGCCGCCGGTCTAATCAATGGCTGAGGCCTCGACCTACGAAGATGGACCGCAAATCGATCAAAACCCTTGCAAACCCGGACTGCCCGATGGCATGCCGGGGCCTCTCGGTTTGCGACTCTCTCCGATCCTTTCCAAACCGTAACTCCTAACTTTCTCCGTATTTCCAATGCCGGACCTCTTCCAGATCGCGATTATCATCACCAAAATCATCGTCCTCACCTTCATCGTGGTGTTGCCGCTGGTTCCCGTCTCGGTTTATTTCGAGCGGCGCTTCTCCGCCGTCATCCAAGACCGCGTCGGGCCAAACCGAGTGGGAATCCCCCTCACACTCTTCGGTTTCAAAAAGGATTTCCACCTCTTCGGCTTGATCCAACCGATCGCTGACGGCTTGAAATTGTTCCTCAAGGAGGACTTCACCCCCGCTCACGTCCGCAAAGCCTTCTACTGGATGGCTCCCGCCCTGACCGTGGTTCCCGCGCTCATCACCGTCTGCGTGGTGCCCTTCGGCTCACCCATCAACCTCTTCGGACACACGGAAAAACTCGTCATCGCGGACCTCGACATCGGGCCGCTCTTCGTATTCTCCGTCGCTTCACTCTCGGTTTACGGCATCACCCTCGCGGGCTGGGCCTCAAACTCGAAGTTTCCCTTCATCGGCGGCGTGCGCTCAACGGCACAAATGATTTCCTACGAAATCGCGCTCGGCCTCTCAATCATCCCAGTGCTTCTTTACTACGGCGACCTCAATCTCAGCAACATCGTCCAACACCAAGCGGACCACGGTTGGCTGCTGCTGCCCTTCTGGAAAAATGGCTCCATTTCTCTCCCGGACTTGAACACCGCGCTGTTTTGGATCCCGGCCTTCATCGCCTTCATCATCTTCACCATCTCGATCTTCGCGGAAACCAACCGCATGCCCTTCGACCTCCCCGAGTGCGAAACCGAGCTCGTCGGCGGATATCACACGGAGTATTCATCGATGAAATTCGCCA
>JBILPN010000504.1:0-3311 GCA_044373865.1 Luteolibacter sp.
GGTTTGGTTGCGCGCTCGGCCACCGAGGCTTTCGGGCGCAATGTGGTGAATGTGATTTTGGTCGATTTCCGCGCACTGGATACTTTGGGCGAAATCCTCGTGCTCTCTCTCGCGTGTCTCGGAGTCACTGCGCTGTTGTTCCGTAAACGCAAACTGCGCCAGACTGACGAAGCCCTCAGCGAACAGGCCACCGCTCGTGGCCAAAGCTCACAAATCTGATATTTTTCGCGCCATGAATGATCTCCATCACAGCATCTTGCCCGCCGCCATCCGTTTGGTGGTTCCGGTGCAATATGTGTTTTCGGTCTATCTGTTACTGCGTGGCCACAACCTTCCGGGGGGCGGATTCATTGGCGGACTGGTACTTGCAAGTGCTTTGGTTTTGAGGGCGATGGTGGACCCAAAACGAGCACCGAAATTCGACTTGATCGCGCTTTCTGGCATCGGGCTCCTCACGGCTCTGGCATCGGCGATGATGCCGCTGCTTGTCGGGCGCACTTTTTTTACGGGTTTGTGGGGTGGCGAAATTTGGCTGCCTGCGCTCGGCAAGCTCAAGCTAGGCACTCCCCTGTTATTTGACATCGGCGTGTTTTTGGTTGTCACGGGAGTGGCTTCTAAGCTGCTGCTTGTTTTGTTAGCTCAAACCCGCAAGTCCCACGACTGATCATGGAAAACCTGCTACCCATCGCCATTGGAATCCTGTTTGGCTGCGGCTGCTATCTTTGCATGCGCCGCAACATCGTGCGTGTTCTGCTCGGGATTATGATGTTCAGCCAGGCGGCCAACTTGCTGATCTTCACGGCTGCGGGGCTCTCAATTGGCAAGCCGCCAATCATTGCTGCTGACGCCACGACGATGGCAGAGCCTTATGCGGATCCGCTGCCGCAAGCGCTCGTTCTCACCGCCATCGTCATTGGTTTTGCGGTGCTGGCTTTCGCCATCGCTCTCGTGCTTCGTGCCTATCATAAAACTGGCAGTGACGATCTCGATACTTTCCGCAAATCCGACAGCTAACGAATTTCCCGCTATTTCTATCCGATGCCCGCTGATTCACCCCTAATTGCGCTGCCCTTGGTTCTGCCGATCCTTGCGGTCGGGATCCTCTTGTGCATGCGCCGTGCTGGCGAGAAAGCCCGGCACGTCGTAAACATCCTCACTTGTGCCGTGATGTTGGTGGTGGCTGGCATGTTGTTTGAAAGGGTTGAGGAGGATGGGATCCTAGTTTTGCGCTCCGGTTCATGGCCGGCTCCATTCGGTATCACCTTGGTTGCGGATCTTCTGTCTGCGGTGATGGTGTTGGTCACGGCGCTTGTTGGACTTTCGGTGGCCATCTATGCGGCGGGTTCGGGAACTGGGAAATTCCGCGGCTACTTTGCACCTCTTTATCAGGCTTTGCTGATGGGGGTGAATGGTTCTTTCCTTACTGGAGATTTGTTCAATCTTTATGTGTGGTTCGAGGTCATGCTGATGTCTTCATTTGTCCTTGTTGCCTTACCCGGTGGGCGTCCGCAACTGGAGGCGGCGGTGAAATACCTAACGCTCAATTTCATCGCCTCCGCTTTTTTCCTCGTGGGCCTTGGTGTGCTGTATGGAATGGTGGGCACTTTGAACATGGCTGACCTGTCGGTGAAAATTTTGGCGATGGGGGAAAGTGACTTGGTGCTGTCATCCGCGGTTTTGTTCCTCGTCGCCTTTGGCATCAAGGCGGGGGTGTTTCCTTTCTATTTCTGGTTGCCCTCTTCCTATCATGTCACGCCAACTCCGGTTGCGGCTGTGTTCGCCGGCCTGTTGACGAAGGTCGGCGTTTACGCCTGCATCCGGGTGTTCACGCTGGTGTATTCGGGGTATCAGGATTTCCTATCAGACTTGTTGTTGCCGATTGGCGTGTTGACCATGATCACCGGTGTATTCGGCGCTGCCACTCAGTTTTTCATTCCGCGAATTCTCTCATTCCACATCATCAGCCAGATCGGGTATATGATTGTGGGCTTGGGACTTTTCACTCGTTGGTCGCTGGCGGCCACCGTGTTTTATATCGTCCACCACATTGTGGTGAAGACCAACCTGTTCTTGATTGGTGGAATCATTGGCCACAAAACGGGCAGCCAGGCTCTTGCTAAAACCGGTGGAATCTATCGGAAGTCTCCGTGGTTGGCTCTGTTGTTTCTTATCCCCGCGATGTCGCTGGGTGGGATTCCTCCCTTGTCGGGATTTTTCGCGAAATTTGCGCTGGTTCGTGAGGGCTTGGCGCTTGGGCAGTGGGCGGTCATCACGGCAGCACTTGCGGTCGGTTTGCTCACGCTCTATTCAATGATCAAAATTTGGAATGAGGCGTTTTGGAAAGATGCGCCAGCGGGAGAGCGCCAACCGAACCGAGCGATCCCCTTGATGATGATTCTCCCTTCTGTCGCCTTGGCGGCGGGCACGGTGTGCATTGGGCTTTTCCCCGGATTGTTTATCGATTTCGCATTGCGTGCTGCTGAGCAGCTCACTCATCCCGCCGCCTATATCGAGGCGGTGCTGCAAGTCTCCAACCCTATTTCTGAGTCGCCATGAAAATTTACTACATTCTGGCATTTCTGTTTATCTATCTGCGCGAGGTGCTGCTGTCCACGTGGCGTTTGGCGCGCTTGGTGCTCACCCCGCGGCTGAACCTCAAGCCAAGCTTTGTCGAGGTGCCGCTAGATCTTGAGGGCGAGATGCCGTGTTTTTTGCTCGCGTGCCTGATCTCGATGACTCCCGGCAGCATGAGTGTCGGCATCAATCCGGAACGTCGCGTGATGATTGTGCATCTTTTGGATGCTCCGGATCCTGATGCGGCGATTCGGGAAATTAAGGAAGTCCTCGAGCTAGCTTTGATCCGGATTTTCGGGCGCGGCTGAAATCTCTATCATCTGTCAGTTATGATTTTTCTCATTTGTTATTTTCTTTTGACGCTGTCCCTGGCTTTGACGGCTTGGCGTTTGTTTCGTGGTCCCACGGCAGCGGATCGAATTCTTGCTATTGATTTGCTGGCCGTGATCACAGCTGCTGCGGTCATGCTTCATTCGATTGTGAAGGAAACGCCGGTTTTCATCGATGTTGTCGTCGTGCTGGGGGTGATTGTTTTTTTCGGAACCGTTGCACTGGCGAAAACCCTGACCCGGGAACTGTAAAATCATGAGTTCGGTTTTCATTCAAATTCTATGCCTGATGGGTTCGCTGGCGGTGTTTCTCGCTGCTGTTGGCCTGGTGCGTTTCCCGGATTTTTTCACTCGCACGCATGCCGCGACCAAGGCAAGTGCGTTCGGTTTGGCGGTTTTTTTGATCGC
>JBILPN010000506.1:0-3301 GCA_044373865.1 Luteolibacter sp.
TCCTCGGCAGTTTCATTGATAGAAATCAGCACAATTTTCGCCAGCGGCTCGCTCGCGATGATTTTACGAGTCACCTCGACGCCATGCATGTCAGGGAGAATTCCATCCATTAGAGTGATGTCAGGAGCAAGTTTGGCGTGCTGTTCGATCGCCTCCAAGCCATTGCGGGCCTCGCCGACGACTTGGATGCCGGGTTCGCTTGAAAGTGCGCCGATCAGGCCGAGGCGGATCATGGCGTGGTCGTCCACGACGAGAATGCGAATGGTAGGTGAGCTCATGGGGTGGACGGATTGGAGAGCCTCACCGTTACGCAGCATCCGTTGCCTGGCAAGGATTCGATGCAAAGAGACGCGCCAATTTTTTCGACGCGCTCGTGCATTCCAAGGATACCAAAGTGAGATGTGACGGGTGCGTCTGGCGGGGCGGGAATGTAGCCTTTACCGTCATCGCTGACGCGGAGCACCACGCTGTCTTCGGTTTCTTGGAGAGAAATAATCACCGTTCGCGCGGCAGCGTGCTTGATCGAGTTTGCGAGAGATTCTTGAGCGATCCTGAGCAGGTGAAAATCCGCGCCCGCAGGCAGTGGACGAGTTAGATCACCGATTTCTAGGGAGACGGTCGGTCCTTCGTTGGATGATGCGCCCGCAGCCATTGAGCGGAGAGCGGTGCCGAGCCCTTGGATTTCAAGCACTTTTGAGCGCAAATCCCAGACTGAGCGGCGCGCCTCAACACGTGTATGGCGGAGCATCCGGCGCGCGAGGCCGAGGCGCGCTGAAATTTGTGAGGGATCGGCTTTCGCCACCTTGTCCAGTCCGTCGAGCTGGAGCGCCACGCCTGCTAGTTGCTGTTCGAGAGTGTCGTGCAAATCGCGTGCCATGCGGTCGCGCTCGTCACTTACAGCCTCGTCGCCAAGTTTTTCACCGATGATTCGCGCTTGTTGACGGACGGCACGGCCAAAAAACAAAGTGCCCAAAGTGCCGAGCAAGGCCAAGCCGGTCATTGCCCCTAGAGCCGCTAACAGTCGCCTGGTGTTCCACCATGGAGCACGATGCAGCAGCGTGACAGCGGAAGAATCCGCTAGGCGAATGCGGAAGCCGTTCACCCATTCCGGACGCGGCAGCGGGTGGGTGGTGGTGAGCTCACAAATGCCTGTGAGTTTCAAGCGGTCGCCGGGGATCAGCTCAAGCTTTGGCGAGCTTCCGTGTGGCAGGATCGCCTCGAAGACGGCATCCTTGGCGCGACATTGGAGAATCGTTTCGTTCTGAATGCTGCGGCTGCCGAGAAAATCCGCGTCAATGCATACCAATTCCATTTGCAGTAGGGAACTTCCCCTTGCTTGAGAATCTATGGCCAAGGGTTCCGGCGCGGCATCGTTTGAGATCCGCGTCACCTTGGTCGCCCGTAGCACGGGGCGGAATGGCGCGATCGCGCCATAGCCCTCGATGTTGACTCGCGTCCCAGGCGGAAGCGACTCCGTCATCACGGCTTGCACGCGCGCGCTGCCGCTGCGATCGCGCAAGTAGAAACCTTTTGCATCCTCCTGAGTGACTACACCTTCCACACGGACGAGATCGGTGGGGCTGAATTTTTTCGTGAGCAACTCCAGAACGGTTAGGATGGGAGCCCCCGCCTCATTTGCAGCAGGGGCGGTCGCCACGATATCGTCGAACGATGGCACGAAAAAATGGCGGCCGATCATCTGCCGGTGCTCGTTGTAAACCGTGCCGAGAACCGCTCGCATGCGCGCGGGGCGCTGCATCAACTCAGCGGCGCGCACGGCGGCATCCGGGCAGACTGGCACGTCCGCCTTGAACGTTTGACCATAGACCTCGACAGCCAAAGTGTAGGCGATGCCGCCGGTCTCAACTCCAGTCACCACTGCCGGGACTTCAATCCATGCGACATCGAAGCGAGGCAGATAGATCTCGTCTGCTGCCAGTCGGCTAGGTTCAGGAATTTTGCCGCGCCCCAGAATTTTCCATCCTTGCGACTCAAGATGAGGCGTGACGCCTGTTAGCCTTGTGACAGAATCAAACAAAGCACGGTCGCCCATCTTAGGACGATTCTTCCAATCCGGAGCATCGAGCGGCACGAAGATGAAGCAAGCCGCCGTGCCATCGTGAATGATGGTGTCCCCGCTTGAGGGGTCAGCATAAAGCACCACCACCTCAACCCGCACGTGCAGACCCGCGTGCGCGGCATCGTCTGGAAGCGCGTGAACTTCTGCGAGCGTGCTCAATGGCTCTGCTCGCAAAAGCGGCGCGAGGATAAAAAGCAGATAGAGGATGAATTGGCGGCGAAAGTTCACGGAGGACCCAATCCTTGCGGGTCGATTCCTCCTTCGCCAGCGGAAAATTTGCCGATCACGTGGAATGTGCCAAGCATGACAGTTTCCCCATTTGCTGCCTATCCAACCATCTTTTAGCTTTGTTTCCAGTCCCCGCGAACTGAGTGACTCATGCGTTCGTTGAGACCGTTCGGGGATACGATTCGGTAATTTTTAGGATCCCAGACGACCTCGCCACCGGACTGGATCGCCAGCACCGAGAGATGGCTCAGCGCGTCTGAACGCACGGCGTCGCCAATCGGGCCGATGGAGGGCGTGTGGTCGCGCACGGCATCGACGAAGGCTTTGTAGTAGTTGCTTTGATAAGGGACACGCTTGGCGTCCGGGCCTTGTTTTTCGCGGAACCACTCCATGTTGCTGGCGGCGTAGCCACTGCGGCTGAGGCTGATCCAGCCTTTACTGCCGAAGAAGGTGGTGCCGTCGTCACACCAGTTTTTACGATAGGCGTCTATGACGGGTTTGGCGATGTCGGAGCTCATGAAATGGCTCTTGATGCCCCCGGAAAATTCCATTTGGACGTCCCACGAGCTGATCGTGTTGAAGAGCGCGTCGGGCGTTTCGGTGGTGCCGGTGCCGCGGATTTTGAACGGGCCTTGTTGGTCGTAATCGAGGCCCCAGATGGAGATGTCCAACGGATGGGCGCCCCAGCCGGCGATGAAACCGATGGCATAGTCTGAGCAATACCAGGAACCGGCGCCGGTGATGCGGTCCTTGGTGCAGGGTTTCATGGGTGCCGGGCCGAGGTAGAGATCGTAGTCGAGGCCATCCGGCACGGGAATTTCTTCGAGGGATCCGCCGCCGGATCCCTTGGGTGCCCAGATGTCGATTCGTTCGATGTCGCCGATGGCGCCGTTGATGACGAGTTCGATGCCGCGGTGGAGGATTTCCTGGCTGCGTTGCTGGGTGCCGTATTGGAAAATGCGGTCGTGTTTCACGCAGGCGTCGAGCATCGCC
>JBILPN010000505.1:0-3301 GCA_044373865.1 Luteolibacter sp.
CTCGCGCTGGTGGATAGCGAACAAGGCGAATACGGCATGTGGGAATCCGTGCGCAAACTCACTCCGGCAATGGAGGAAGCCGGAATGCTGGTCGTCTCGTGGAGTGAAACCTACAACGTCATTCCAGGCACACTGCACCGCGCATCCTATGTCAACGTGCCATCCGGAAACTTCACCTTCCGTGCGATCGGCCTCAGCCACTCGCACGGTCCAATGGCCGCAAGCATTTCGCTGCCGATCCATATCCCACCGCCTTTCTGGCAGCGCGCCTGGTTCTTGCCGCTCGTCACATCGAGCGTCGTCGCCCTGATCGCTCTCGCGATTTACCGGGACTCAAGGCGACGGGCACGCAGGAAACTCCGGGAAATCAGTTTCCTACACACCTTGGAACGAGACCGCACCCGCATTGCCCGCGACATGCATGACGACCTCGGCACACGCATCACGGTGCTGACCGCGAGTGCTTCGCTCGCTCGTCATGAAATCGACCGCGACCCAGAGCGCAGCCGGGATCACCTCGACACCGTGACCAAGTCCGCCCGCGAACTTGTGGTCGCCATGGACGGACTCGTCTGGGCGGTGGACCCCGCGCACGACAGCTTGGATCAATTCGCCTCGCACCTCACCCGGATGGCGGAGGAGATCTTCCGGGACAGCCCGATCCGCGTCCGCCTCCACATCCCGCCCGAACTCCCGGACCTTCGGTTGGATTCCAATTTCCGCCACAACCTCGCCCTCGCCGCCAAGGAATCCCTCCACAACGCCCTAAAACACGCGGGACCCTGCGAGATTCATCTATCGCTTGATTACGACGGCACCCGGATCGTCATTGAAATCCGCGACACCGGACGGGGATTCGAAGCCCGTGGTGTAAGCACTCGCCATGGTCTTGCAAACCTTTCAAACCGTCTCGCGGACTTGGGCGGAACTTGTGTGATCACCTCCAGCCCCGGACAAGGCACCCTGATTCAATTCGACTGCCCCCTCTCAAATTCATGATCCATTCACCCACAAGCATCGCCATCGTCGAAGACGACCCTTCGCTCTCCAAAATCATCGCTGATATGCTCGATGGTAGCCCGGACTGGGAGCTTGCCGGGATATTCGCCGACGCCGAGGCGGCGCTCCTCGCGATTCCCCAAAGGCCTCCCAAAGTCGTTCTCATGGACATCCAGTTGCCTGGCATGTCAGGGATCGAGTGCGTCGCCCACCTGAAGGAAACCTGCCCGGACGTCCAGGTGATGATGGTGACGGTCTATGACAACAACGACCGCATCTTCGAAGCCCTCGCCGCCGGGGCCATTGGCTACCTCTTGAAACGTGATGTCCCGGACAAACTCATTCAATCCCTCGGGGAGTTGCTCGATGGCGACTCGCCGATGTCAGCAGCGATCGCCCGCAAAGTCGTCCAGCACTTCCGGAAAACCCCGCCTTCCGAAAACCAGGATCACAACCTGACACCTCGCGAAACCGAGATCCTCAATCACCTTGCGAATGGATCACTCTACAAGGAAATCGCACTGGATGTCGGCATCGGTTATGAAACTGTTAGGACTCACTTGAGGCGCATCTATTCCAAACTCCAAGTCCGCACCCGCACTGAAGCGGTGGTGAAATACCTAGGACGTGGTGCACCGTGAATTCACCCCGCTCCGGGAGCCATTGAATGCGAAGAGCCGAAGTGAGATGGCGACGGGGCGAGTGGCGTGGTCACGCACTTCTACAGCATTGAGAACCAACCGAAGCACAACTTCCGCGTGCGACGGAACTAAAAAATCGCCCTCCCGCCAGCCCCGTTTGGGCTGGCGGGAAAGATCGCGAAGCCCGAGTTCCACGAGGTGTTTCGGGTTGACTTCACTGAGATCAAGCGAAGGAAGGACCTCCTGGAGGGGAATGACATCGGGGACATCCCGTGGCTCTACGAGGTGCTCCGCGTTTGCCATTGATGCCTCGCCTGCGCTTTATTTGAGTGCTTGCGCTCCCAGTTGGTGACTTCGACGAACTCAATTGAGTATGTACACTTCTCTCCGCTCGGTTCCTACTGGGATAACGCTCACGGCAGATCTCTGTATACTTTTCTGTGCTTGTATAACTCATGATCCGGATCGTGATTTTATCTGATTGCGCTAGCCACCTGAATCCACCCTTATGATACCAGCGATTGTTTGTATCTGGGTGTCATTCTCTCTGGCACAATGCACCTCGCCCAGTCTGCGTAGGTTGCTATCCAAGGGTGGAAAATTTCATGACTGAATGGAGCCACCATCGCCCGCGACTGGCTTATAACCAAACGAAAATCCAAGTGGTGCCAACCTCGGTTCGCCAATTGGAACCTGAATCAGGTGCCTCCATTGGTGGAAATTGCTCAACGAATGAGCGTCATTCCGATGCTTTCGAGACTGAATGCCTCGGAATCGCCATTTACCAATGAGACCTCAATCACTCGTTCACCCGGGGTGATGACTTCAAAAACCCCCATAGGCATAGACTGGTATTGGCCGGTGACGGATTGTTGGTTCTGGATCGATTTTCCCTCATCAGTGACGATACGCCATGTCACCCGCGATTTGGGATTGGTCTCCCCACGGTATCTGGCGGTTACTTGATAGAATCCCGGCTGGAGCACATTGACGGTCCAGCGGGCTTTGGCATTGGCCGTCCACTTGGACATCTGGGTGGCATGTTTCCACTCGCCGAATTTCTCCATCCAACTGATTTTCTTTTTTTCGGCACCGATGGCTTCTGCAAAATGTATAAGAAGCTCGTTGAGCGTATTCGGGTGAACGGTGAGCGACTGATCGACCACGGGAGTGCTGGTGAGTTGAACCTCCACCAGCGTGGCGATGCTAGAACGGCAATTTTCCGGCAGCTTGATTCGCACCGATTTCTCGAACACCTCAGCTTTAACAAGCGTCTTCCGACCCGCGTCAATGAGCGAAGCGGACTTCACCTGAGTTGAAAGGCCGGGGAGGTGAATGAACCCGTCTTGGGGCAAATCAAACACCACCAAATTCATCTGCTCGGTTCCCTGCATGGTGATGTCGCCCCAAGGCATGGCATATCGCCATGGGGATGGGCCGGAACCATAGATGACGGATGGATGGGCATTGAGCCAATCACCGGCTTGTTTAAGAAAATTCGCACATTCTTTGGGCACATTACCTTTTCCATCCGGGCCAATGTTGAGGAGGTAATTTCCACCGCGCGCGGCAGTGGATACCAAGCGGTGCAGGATCACCTTGGGTGATTTCCAGTTGGTGTCATACCACGCATAGGACCATGAATCGTTGGTTGTATCGCA
>JBILPN010000507.1:0-3292 GCA_044373865.1 Luteolibacter sp.
AGACTGCGCGGAATCACTGTGACTTAACCCACAGACGCGCCTTCCGCTGCAAGCGGCAAGCGGACTTCGAACTCAACCCAGTCACCGGGGGCATCCACCAGTTTTAGCTCGCCGTGATGAACTCGCACCAGCTCCCGTGCAATGTTCAGGCCCAAACCGTGCCCCGAAACATTGCCTCCAACGGCTGCACCACGCCGAAAACGCTCAAAAATCTGCAAGCGCTCTTCTGCTGCAATCTCGTTCGCGGTGTTTCCAACTTTGATATAAACTCCTCGCTCATCAAGCCCAGCCTGCACCCGGATGATCCCACTGAACATCACATACTTGGTGGCGTTCTCCATCAAGTTTTGTAAAACCATCGCGAGCAGTCGCCGATCTCCCTGCACGAATAATCCGCCCGAAATTATGACTTCTTGGCGGATATCCTTGTCGCTACACAGCACCTCCAAATCGTCAACAGCGGAGCTAACCAACTCACTCAAATCAAACCATGCAAGCTCGGGGGCAACCCTCCCCGCATCAGCTTGTGCAAGCAGCAACAAGTCATCAATGAGAGACGTGAGCCGCCGCGTCTGATGGCGCAGAACCGCAATTTCCGCCGACTGTGAATCGGTCAGATCTGAGGCGCGCGACAGATGATCCAAACCCGCCCGCAGAATCGTCAGCGGTGTTTTCAGTTGGTGAGACGCATCTGCCGAAAACCGCGCTGCCGCCTGATAGGACCCTCTGAAGCGGTCAAAACTGCGATTCAAGACTTCAGTCAGCTTCGCGATTTCATCGCGTGTTTCCGGGACAGGCAAACGCTCATCCGGATTCGCTGCGTCAATGCGCTCCGCAGAATCACTCAGTTGGGCAAGCGGTGCAGTTGTCCGCCTAGCAAGCCACACCCCGCCAAAGAACACCACGATGCCAACCGCAGGCAGCGCGCTCAGGAAACCAAGCCCCAAATTTTTCATGAACCGCTGAATCATATCCACCCGCACGCCGATCCGCACCAAATAGGGCCCCTCCCGCCAAACTCCGACACGGCACAACTTGCCGTGAATCCGCTGGGTGTGCGGCTTACCCAGAACCGGCTCAAGCATCACTTCCCTCAAGTTCTCCGACCGATACACAACCCGTCCCCCCGGCCCCACAACAATCAGGTAGTCCTCACGCAAGGGAAGTGGAATGTAATCTTGCTTCAACTCATCAAGAGGATTCGTAGGTGCATCACGGAATTTACTGAGATCCCAAACCAATTCGGCCGCGTCCTCTGCCATTTCCTCATCCAACTCGGCAATTTGATGAAAATACAGGGTCACTAACATCACGGAGGTGCCCACAACCAGCGCCGCCATCGTCAGCAATGCGGCATAAACACCAACCTTCACCTTGAACGACCATCGCTTCATGGCACCAAATCCATCACATATCCCACACTGCGGACGGTGCGGATCACGGAATCACCCGCAGCATGATCCAGCTTTTTCCGAATCCTCAAAATAAAAATCTCGACGGTCCGTGTGTCATACTCGTGCTCACGCTCCCAAATCCTCTCACAGATCTCGTCCCGTGAAAAAATTCTCCCGGGCTCTTTCATGAAAATTTCCAACACTTCATATTCCCGCGGTGACAACTCAATCCGCTGACCGCCGCGACTGACTCGCCGCCGCTCGGCATCCATGATGAGGTCGCCCACCTGAAAGATGTGCTCCTGTTCGACACTCACAAGCCTTCTTCCTAACACCTCGATTCTAGCCAACAGCTCTTCCATCGCGAAGGGTTTGGTCAAGTAGTCATCGGCTCCTGCCTTGAGGCCAGCGACACGATCTCCCACCTCCGACCGAGCCGTGAGCATGAGCACGCGTAAGGGAAGCCCTCCATCACGAACCCTCCTCAAGACTTCAAACCCATCAAAACCCGGCAAATTCACGTCTAGAACCAACAGATCGCTGTGCCCCGTCATAATCTCATGCATCGCCCCCGGGCCATCCACTGCCACTCTAACTTCATGTCCCGCAAGCGCAAGGGACCGCGCAAGCAGTCCCGCAAGCAGCGGCTCGTCCTCAGCAATCACAATCTTCATAATAACATCGAACACTGCGCAGGCTTCCACCAAATGCAGTTTAAGGAACTCTCAAAATAACGAAGCAAACAACTTCTGCTGGCTCGTTAGAAATTCAGTCATTTGATCAGCTCATCCAATGACTCAAGACCAGGTGCCCAGTAGCTCACCGCCACAACTTTACCGGACTCAAGGGTGAGCACGGTCACCTTGCCTGCCTCTTCGGGAAATCGCGCAATCAGCGTGGCGTCATCTCCAAGAACGATCGTGTGGGAATACTTTCTCATCTTTGGCAATGCGAACATACGTCCGATTCCGGGCATGCCATGAATGTTCGCAACATAAATCACTTTTTTGGCATCTAACTTTTCTTTGCCTAATGTCGTCAAAACCGCATTGGCTTTTTTCCCTGTATCCATGTCGTGACTCACAAGCAAGTAACGAACGCTCGAGGGTTTGAGAGTGAAAGCTTGCTCGTGCTGGGTCTTGGCTTGAAACCCTTCTAGCGTATCCCCCTTTTGATACGGGGCGGAAATCGCGGAGGCAAGGCTTGCTGCAAGGGTGGCAAGAATCATCAAGGCTTGGGAAGTCGTTCGGTAGGACATTTGGGTAGCGGAAACTTCCTGAACCTTACAAACCGTTACGGAACTCTCAAGCGAAAGATTGCGAAATCAGAGGAATCCGCCGATCTCTTGGCCCACAACTCATGCGCAAATCACTTTCTCTCATCGTCACGCTCAGCGCGATTCTCCTCGGATCAGCACACTCAGCTCTCCTGGAAATTGATCCGGGCCGCAGCCGGATCCAAGTGGACGCGAAGGCGACCGGACATGCTTTCACCGGCACCTTGAAAAATTTCAAAGCCACAATCGCGGGCAATCCGCTCTCACTCGCCCCCACGGGAGTCGATCTAATCTGGAACTTCAAGGACCTCGACTCGGATAACGCCAAACGCGACGCGCAAATGCTCAAATGGCTAGGCGCAACCAACACGGAGGGTAGCTTTAAATTCACCAAATCATGGCTCGATGCAGCTGGCAAATCTCACGCACAGGGCGAACTAACAATTCATGATGTCTCGAACACAATCGTGTTTCCCTACTCGGTCAAAAAGGACGGAAATTGGCTCACGATTGATGGACAGGCTTCGCTGGACTATGAAAATTTCAAACTTCCGATCATTCGCTCGATGGCAGTCATGACGGTGGACCCGAAATTAACAGTCCGCTTCCATGTCGTCGGGAA
>JBILPN010000508.1:0-3287 GCA_044373865.1 Luteolibacter sp.
CTGCGGGTTGAGGGGATCGACGAGAGCGACGTAGAGTCCGGTTTCGTCGAAATTGACGGGGAGAGCGCCGTGGAGGCGGGCGGTTCCGGCGGGGACGAGAGCGAGGAGCGCCTCAGGGGGTGTCCAGTCGCGGAGGTCCACCATGCTGGCGCCGAGTTCCGAGGCCACCACGGGCCAGATGTCATCGCGGTGTTGGATGACTTGGAAGTCGGCGAGGATTTCCGCGATTTCTTTACCGCTTTGGCCGACTTCGGCGAGGATATCCTGAGAGAGCGCTTGGTCGATGAGGCCGCGCGATTGAAAGAGTTCGATGATCTGTTGGTTGTCCATGGGACGGGAAGGCGAAGGATTTTTTCGAAGAGGATGTCGAAGGGAGAGAGCGATCAGTCGAGGTCTGACATGGTTGCGTGGACGACCTCGCCACCGGAGGTGAGGCCGGAGAGGACTTTTCGGATGCCGTCTTCGCGAAGGGTGCGCATGCCGAGCTCGCGGGCGCGGCGGCGGAGTTGAGTGGTGGTGAGTCCGGTGTTGATCATTCCGCGGACTTCGTCATCGATGAGGAAGATTTCGAAAATTCCCATCCGGCCTTTGAAGCCATTGCCGCGGCATTTTTCGCAGCCGACGGGGCCGAAGATCGTGGCGTCAGTCATGCGCGACGAGTCGAGCGAGAGTGCGCGCATTTCCTTGTCGGTCAATTCGGCGGGGCCTTTGCAGATCGGGCAGAGTTTGCGGACGAGGCGTTGGGCAAGGACGGCGCGGACGGCAGAGGCGATGAGGAATGGTTTCACGCCGATGTCTGCAAGACGGGCGACGGCGGAAGGAGCGTCGTTGGTGTGGAGCGTTGAGAAAACCAAGTGACCGGTGAGGGAGGCGTTGATTGCGATGTTCGCGGTTTCCGCATCCCGGATTTCCCCGATCATGATGATGTTGGGAGCTTGGCGGAGCATGGCGCGTAGCGCGGCGGCGAAGGTCATGCCGATGTCGGTTTTGACCATCACCTGGTTGATGCCTGGGAGTTCATACTCGACCGGGTCTTCCACGGTGATGATTTTTTTATCCGGCTTATTGATGACGTTGAGGCAGGCGTAGAGGGTGGTCGTCTTGCCGGAACCGGTGGGTCCGGTGACGAGCAGGATGCCGTCGGGCAGGCCGAGGAGTTGTTCGAAAACTTGTTGGTCGTCAGAGAAGAAGCCGAGTTCTGGCAGGCCGAGGAGCAGGGCGGTTTTGTCCAAGATCCGCATGACGATGGACTCGCCGTGGTTGGAAGGGACCGAAGAGACCCGGAGATCGACCTCCTTGTCGCCCATTTTCAGCTGGATGCGGCCGTCTTGAGGGAGGCGTTTTTCCGCGATGGACATGGTGCCGCTCATGACCTTGAGGCGAGCGATGATGGCGGGGAGAAGTTTCTTTGGGTGAGTGTCCACGTGGACCAGCTTGCCGTCTAGGCGGTAGCGGACGCGGACCGAAGTTTCCAGCGGCTCGATGTGAATGTCAGAGGCGCGCAGGCGGAAAGCCTCGGTGAGGAGCTGCATGACGAGTCGGATGATCGGTGCGTCGTCTGCGTCTGCGCCGCCCTCGGCATCGCCACTGGTGACCGCGTATCCAGCTTCTCTGGTGGCTCCGTCGGAGGAGGCTTGGTAAAATTGGCGGAGATAATCTTGGATGTCCTGCTGAGTTACGCAGACCAGATTGAGTTCGCGGCCGATGACGTGAGGCAAGCTGTCAAGCGACTCAAAGTCCAAGGGGTCCGCGAGAGCGATGGTGAGGGAAAGTCCCTCATCCTGGACGGGGATCACGCGGTAGCGCTGCGCCACCTCATCTGAGATGGCTTGGGTGATGCCGGGATCGAAGGTGACGTCGGCAAGGCGGATGAACGGGATGCCAGCGTTCGCGGCAAGAGTCTTGGCGACCGAGTCTTGGGTAAGTGACGTATTGGCAAGGAGATAACCGATGATCGTCTCGCCTCCGGAGAGTGCGTTGCGGGCATGGTCAGCTTCTGCGGCGCTCACCATTCCGGCTTCGGTGAGCAATTCTGCGAGATAATCTTCGTTGGAAAACACTGGGCTAAGGCTCCTGAGGAGGTGGATTTTTTAAAAAGGATGCAGAGAGGGGAGGCCCCATGCTGCGTTTTCTTGAGATTGGTCAAGCCCACCCGCGCTTGTCAACCAGCCACATCGCAGGAAATCACGTTTTTGGTGCGGAAAATCAAATTTTGAAGCATCGCCGCCAACAATGTAAGCACTATGACCATTCATTTGCCAAATTTCGTGATGACTGCGGCGTGGGGTTGGCGGAGTTGAGCGGCGAGTTTGCGGTTTTCGGAGTTGGCTAGGCTGATTTCAATTCTTGAACAAGTTGGCTTAACCATGGTAGGGATGGTGGATATGAACCCGTTGACTGAGAATTTTCAGGATTTTTCAAAGTGTTTTTGGCGGCGTTGCGTCGGGCTGCTGCTGGTTTTCGTTTTATTGGGGACGGTGGATTCGCTGCATGCAGGGCCGGGGCCGAGCAAGTTGTTGAAGCTTGAGCGTTCGAAGGATGGGAGGATTGCGAAGGTGCAAGTTCCTGCGGGTTTTGGTAAAGTGACCTTGCAGCGCTTCGACCGCGTTGGCGGGTGGAAAAAAGTTGCGAGCAAGCAAGCGAACTCCGCGCATGTGAAATTCCGTCTCCCGGCGGATGCGGCGAGCGATGTGCGCTGGCGTGCGATTGGGACATTTGTGAACACGGCGTCGCGCGATAAATTTCCAGCCGCGTTTTACCAAGGGCGGAACTCATTCGAGTTGGAATCTGCAAGCGGCGTGGGGGCGCATGCGCTGGCGGGCGTCGAGCCGCCGCGAATTTCGACGGATCTCGGTGGAGTCCCGGAGGCGATCACGCCGGAAGAAGCGGACATTTGGAAGGCGGATGGTGGCACGGTTTATTTTTTCAACCAACTGCGCGGGCTTCAAGTGCTTGATGTTTCCACCCCGGCGGACCCGCGGCTCACGGCTTCGTTGAGATTGCCGGCAGTGGGTGAGGATTTGTATTTATTGAGCGGTGAGGGTGCGGTTCGGCACCTGATTCTCCTCACGCGCCGATCCAGCAAGTTGGGGCCGATGACGCGCATCAATCTGGTGAAGGTCGAGGCTGGCCGAGTCGAAATCACGCATTGGCAGGACGTTCCGGGCTCGCTCAGTGATAGCCGCTTGGCGGGCAAGCGATTGATCCTCGCCACCACGACTTGGAGCGAGGGCGATGCGAGCGGGGGCGCGTCCAGCACCTTGTCCCAGTGGGAAATCGCGCCTGAG
>JBILPN010000043.1:0-11319 GCA_044373865.1 Luteolibacter sp.
CCCGGTGGCAAGCCGCCAGAAGGAGCAAACCGACAAGCTCTTCACCTATTTCCTCGCCAACGTGGATGAGCCATTTCGTGGGATTCAAAAGCAGCTTGATGCCTTGAAGAGCGAGCAGTCCGGCCTAAAAGCCCGCGGTTCTGCCTCCTTGGTGATGGAAGAGAAAAAGGACGAGCCGTTTGCCCACGTCCTGACGCGTGGAGTTTACTCCGATAAGGGTGAAAAAGTTGGACCTGGAACTTTGGCAATTTTACCGCCGATGCCTGACTCCGCACCCAAGAACCGACTGGGCTTTGCCACATGGCTCATGGATCCCGCCAATCCGTTGACGGCACGGGTGACGATGAACCGGACTTGGTATTATTTCTTCGGCACCGGCATTGTCGAAACGACCGAGGATTTCGGCATCATGGGGGCAAGGCCGAGTCACCCGCGCTTGCTGGATTGGTTGGCCGCCGAGTTTGTCGATTCCAAGTGGAATTACCGGCAAATGCTCAAAACCATCGTATGCTCAGCGACTTATCGCCAATCCGGCACGGTCTCTGCCGAGAAATTGGAAAAAGATCCGTTCAATCGCCTGCTTTCGCGAGGCCCACGCTACCGCTTGGACGCCGAGCAAATTCGCGATCTTGCGCTGGCGACTTCGGGGTTGCTTTCCAGCAAAATGGGCGGTCCATCGGTGCGGCCCTATCAGCCAGAAGGCATCTGGGAAGCCGTTGCCATGCCACAGTCAAATACCCGGACTTACATTGCAGACCGGGGTGAAAGCCTCTACCGCCGCTCAATTTACACCTTCTGGAAGCGCACCGCACCCCATCCGACCATGGAGATCCTCAACGCTCCCAGCCGCGAAATCTTCTGTGTCCGCCGCGACCGCACCAACACGCCGCTGCAAGCATTTGTGACACTCAACGACCCGCAATTCGTGGAGGCATCGCGGCGGCTTGCCGAGCGCTTGATCGAGAATTCCAAGGATTTCGACGCGCGCTTGGATCTGGCCACCAGCCTCTATCTCTCGCGAGCTTTCGCGGCTGATGAGCGGGCAATCGTGCGCGAAACTCTGGATGAGGCGCTGAAAACCTTCAAGGCGGACCCCGCTTCTGCAAAATCCTTCATTGCCACCGGCGAGACAAAACCGGCAGCGAATTTGGATCCGGCAGAAGTCGCCGCATGGACTTTGATCGCTTCACAACTCTTCAATCTCGACGAAACTCTGAACAAATGAATCTTTTCGACTACAACGGAAGCATCACCCGCCGCCAGTTTTTCCGCAAAAATGGCACGGGCTTGGGAATGGCAGCGCTCTCGTCTTTGCTGGGCGGAAAGGCCTTGGGCGGGCAAGCGATCTCTCCGGGATCGCAGCTTGGTCACTTTGCTCCCAAGGCGAAACGAGCGATTTATATTTCGCTGATTGGCGCACCATCCCAGCTCGATTTGTTCGATTACAAGCCGGATTTGCAAAAGCGTTACAAGGAGGACCTCAAAGTTTGGCTGGCCGAGCAAGGGCAACGCCTCACCGGCATGACCTCGGGCCAAGCGGCCTTTCCAGTGGCGCCATCCATTTTTAAATTTGCGCAACACGGCCAATCTGGCACTTGGGTCAGCGAGCTTTTACCTTGGACTTCACGCATGGTGGACGACCTCTGCGTCATCAAATCGATGCACACCGAGGCGATCAATCATGAACCGGCCAACCAACTCGCACTGACCGGAAGCATGCAGTCAGGCAAAGCCTCGCTGGGTTCTTGGCTATCTTACGGCTTGGGAACGATGAATGAGGATTTGCCCACCTTTGTGGTGTTGCACGCGACTCACACCTCGCCCTATTCAAACGTGCAGGCGATTTCATCCCGGCTTTGGAGTTCAGGCTTCCTGCCGGGCAAGCATGCCGGCGTGTCGCTTCGATCCAAGGGGGATCCCGTGCTTTATCTCCAGGACACACCAGGTTTGTCCCGTGAAATGCGTCGCAAAATGTTGGATGGTCTCAATGATCTCAACCGCAAGTCCTATGAGCTCGTTGGTGACCCTGAAATCCAGACACGCATCCAGCAATACGAAATGGCCTTCCGCATGCAGGCAAGCGTCCCGGAATTGGTCGATTTTTCCAACGAGCCGGAGCACATTTACGACCTCTACGGCTCGGACAGCAAAGTGCGTGGCACCTTCGCAAACTCGGCTTTGATGGCTCGCCGTCTCTTGGAGCGTGGCACGCGCTTTGTCCAAATCTTTCACCGCGGCTGGGACCAACATGGCAATCTTCCACGTGATCTCGCCTCCCAGTGCAAGGACGTCGATCAAGGCTGTTACGGCCTTATTCAGGACCTCAAACGCCGCGGAATGTTGGAAGACACTCTCGTGGTTTGGGGCGGAGAATTTGGCCGCACGGTGTATAGCCAAGGCAAGCTAACGGAGACCGATTACGGGCGGGATCATCACCCGCGCTGCTTCAGCATCTGGATGGCCGGGGCCGGGGTCAAACCGGGAATCGTCCATGGAGAAACGGATGAAATGAGCTACAACATCGTTAAGGATCCCGTCCACATCCGGGATTTGCATGCGACGATTCTCAACCGCTTCGGCCTCAGCCATGAAATGCTCACCCACAAGTTCCAAGGACTGGACCAACGGTTGACCGGGGTGGATCCTGCCCGCGTGGTGAAAGAAATCCTCGCCTAGACTGGCTGGGTTCGGCCACGACTGTCGTTCCATCGGGCCTGCCGCCCGTGGAAACGGCGTGGCGTCTTGGAATTTTACCTGCAATTCCGCAGAACTTTTTTCTTGAAGCTGACTTTATCACGATCATTGTTCTCAAGAACACTGTTCAGAAAATATGTCACTCGAACTCACCGACCGCCAACAGGAAATTCTCGATTATCTCCGCAAAACCCAGCGCGAAAGCGGGATCATGCCGAGCACCCGAGAAATTCAACACTTCTTTGGATTTGCCAGTCAGACCGCCGCGATGAGCCACCTGCGCGCTCTTGAGCGCAAGGGCTCGATCCAGCGCCTTCCAGGCAAAGCGCGCGCCGTGATCTTCCCTGACGAACTCGACCGAGGCGAAATTCTAGACATCCCAATCTACGGCAACATCGCGGCAGGAATGTCTCAAGACATTGAGCAGGAACGCTATGGCTGCATCGCCGTGGATGCCAGTGCGCTTGGTATCCCAAGAAATGCCCGCACCTTCGCCCTCAAAGTCCGTGGCGATTCGATGATCGACGCGCACATTTGCAGTGGGGATACGGTGATTCTGGAATTCAGAGAACCCCGCAAAGGTGACATCGTTGCCGCTCTGATTGATGGTGAAACAACGCTCAAGCGATACATCGTCGAGAAAGGAAAGCCCTTCCTTCGCGCGGAGAACCCAGATTTTCCAGACCTCATTCCAGCACGGGAATTGATCATCCAAGGCGTGCTCGTTGCGCTACTTCGCCACGCTGCATAAGGTCAAACGAAACCATCAGGGTGACTTCCGCATCCACAGTCATAACTACGGATGCAAAGTGCATGCAGCATTGCGGAGTCGCTCGATGGATTCCTGCTGGATCTCGGGGGCATGCAGTTCCAAACTTGGCAATTCAGGCGTTGCTTGAATTCGTGAGCTAGGAAATGAGCGAAATCTGGTGAATCAATCCAAGTTGAATCATCAGGCTGGCAACCGGGGTCCTAGCGACCCATGGATCCTAATGTGGATCGGATCGTGTGGGTGGTTGTACTTGGATGGACCGTCAGGAAGGAAGTGGTCAGGCTCGGGTAGGTTGGTTTTAGGGGGGTGCTGAACAACGATATTCATGCGTTGAAGCGAATCCGGCATGAAGACGGGGGAGAGATGGGAAAGATGGGAGAGATGGGAGAGATGGGAGAGATGGGAGAGATGGGAGAGATGGGAGAGATGGGAGAGATGGGAGAGATGGGAAAGATGGGAAAGATGGGAAAGATGGGAAGCCGGCAAGGCTTACCTCTCATTGGACTGACACAAAACCTATCACTTTCAGAAAGTCATCAGCCACTTTTACGAAAAATCTGCGCGGCCAAATAATCGATCCCTTGGGAGGTGAACTTGGTTGATTTTTAGGATTCAATGAGCGGGGCGAGTTGCGTGTCTTGGAGCATGAGTGTGCGGGGGGAGAATGAGGTGTTTCTCGCCTTCGAGTTCGAGTTTTACTGCTAGAAAGTTCATTAAATCCTTCAGTGCGAGGATTCCCACCAGACAGTCATGTTCGGTCACCATCAAGCGGCTAGATCCTGTGCGGTGCATGATGCTTAGCGCTTCCATGGTGTCGGTGTTGGGAGTGATGGTGTTGTCTTGGTCACAAGGGAGAGCGAAATCTCCGACATGACGCCAATGCCACTCCTCAATAGGCACCTCTTTCACTCGGTTTAAGGTGATGCCACCAATCAACTTGCCGTCGGCGATCACGGGGAAAAATTTATGGTGGTGGGTGTAAATATAGTTTTCCACCAGTTCACGGATGGTCGCGGAGGATGGAACGGCGATTGGATGACGACTCATGAAATTTCGCACCGGTTCGCCTTCAAGAATCTGGCGAAGCAACATTTGTTGATAGGAAGTTTTTGATGCGACCCGGATAAACATTCCAAGAATCGACCACCAGATGCCGCCGATGATGTTTCCGGCGAAGAGGCTGATCAGGCCAAGCATGATAAGAAGGATGCCGAATGCGCTGCCGAGCGCGGACGAGATTCGTGTTGCCCAGGCGAGGTCATGCTTGAGGCCCCAAAGGATGGCGCGGAGGACGCGCCCTCCGTCAAGCGGGAAGGCGGGAACCATGTTGAATGCAGCGAAGAGCAGGTTGATGGATGACAGGTAGAGGCTGAGTGCAGATAGGGGCAAAGGCCATTCCGCTGTCATTGCCGCCCAATGGATTGAGTAGAAGAAGCCTGAGACGATTATGCTAACGATCGGCCCCGCGATTGCCATGAGAAGTTCGGATTTTGCATTCGGTGGTTCCTTGGTCATTTCTGCGACGCCGCCGAAAATGAAGAGAGTGATGCCCTTCATGGGAATGTCATATCGCCGGGCGACCAAGGAGTGGCCAAGCTCATGGACGATGATCGATGCAAAGAGACCGAGTGCTCCGGCAAGCCCCATCCACCAATAGGTGCTTGCTTCCATGCCTGGAAATTCGGTGGGGAAGAATCCAGCGGCAAGGGTCCATGTGATAAGTGCTGCTAGAATAAGCCAGCTGAAATCGACATACACCTCAAAGCCGAGGAGAGTGAATAGTTTGACCCGGTTTCCGAACATGAGCGTGATAGGTTTGAAATTTCATGCGCCTATGCTGGCCAAAGTTGAAGAATATCGTGGGGCAGTGTGCTTCGGATATCATTCATTTCCCCGGCTGAGACTCTTTTTTCTAGAATGGCGAGCACGGCCTCAGTGAAGCGTAGGGGTTCAGCTGGGAGCGCTGCATCATAGTTGCTTGCAACGCGGTTTAAAAACTCATCCAAGTTGAATTTCTCCGGTTTGTTTGCAGGTTTCCAGCCTTCGTAGAAGACGCCTCGGAGGTAGGTTGGCAGTTGTGCCGCAAGGTCAGATGCCTCATTGGGCGACAAGCGGTCACGGAGCGCGTGCAGGACGGAACGAAGTGCATGATAGGCGATTTGCCGATCCGCGGTGAGAAGTTCGTCTTCCATGTCAACCAGCCATTCATAGGTCTTTTGGACGGATGAGTTGATGTTTCGAGTTACGGAGTCGCTCATATCAAGTTCCTTATAGTTTGAGTTGCTCCATTGTTTGGATGGAGATGTTGAGGGCGTATCGAGTCACGGCGATTTTAGCGAGGTAGTGCATACCTTGTGTCTAAAATCACTGCATCCAGTATTGCCTAAAAATAGGAGCCGCGCAAATGAAGACTTCGAGGGAAGTCTGCAGTTGGTTGTTTTGAGCGTCGGAATTCAGGACCAAGAGTGGGTTCAAGCGAATTCAACATCCATGCAGGTTGATTGAGTCGCCGTGGAGAAGTGGAATGCGCGTTTCGATTTTTTTTTGGATCAGCTTGAAGTGAGGCATTTCTGTTGGGCTGACGAGTGAGATGGCGTCTCCCGAGGCGTTTGCGCGGCCGGTTCTGCCGACTCGGTGGATGTAGTCCGTGGGAGATCGGGGAAGCTCGTAGTTGATCACGCACGGTAAATGTTCGATGTCGATGCCGCGTCCTAGAAGGTCGGTGGCGACGAGCACGTGCAACTCGCCGGTTTTGAATTGTTGCAAAGTGTAGGTCCTTGCGTGTTGGCTGATCTTTGAGTGTATGGCAGCAGCGTGAATTTTGTTCTTCAAGAGTTTGTTGACGATGCGGTCGACCTTGATGGCTGAGGATGCGAAAACGAGCACCTGCTTGTGCTCATTTTGTTGAATTAGGTATCGCAGGAGCGGTCCTTTATTTTCCTCTGATACCAAATATCCAAGTTGCTGAATTAAGTTAGTTTCAGTGGTGGCTTCGGATATTTTGATGATGGTAGGCTCGCGAAGAATGAGGTGTTGCAGAGCGCTTAATGGCTCATTTAGGGTCGCTGAAAATAGCAGGTTTTGACGATTTTTCGGTAGCAGGGAGAGGATGCGATCCAGTTCATCCTTGAAGCTTGAATTCAGCATTTTGTCAGCCTCATCGAGAACAAGAGTGGAGATTGACGACAGGCGGATGGCATTTTTTTCGATGAGATCCAAGAGTCGTCCGGGACTTGCCACCAGGATATTGGCTCTTCCGATTGATTGCATTTGAGGGTTGATGGAAGTTCCCCCGTGGATTGCCTGACAGATCACACGGGATTTCAGAGCTGGGATGTATGCTTGGAAAGTGGCTTGGACTTGGATTGCGAGTTCGCGGGTGGGGACCAGCACGAGGACTGTAGGTTCGCGGTGCTGTGATGCCGGAGCGACTTGCATGCGGTGAAGAATGGGCCAGACATAGGCAGCGGTTTTCCCTGATCCGGTTTTCGCAATCCCTAACAAATCCTTATTGGCAAGCACCGCCGGGATTGCTTGATTTTGGATGGGAGTGGGTTCGTAGAGGTTTGCGGCGGAGATTGCTTCAAGAATGTTAGGGGCGAGGCCGAGAGAGTTGAAGGGCATGAGGTTGCTTGCGGTGAAAGAAGGTGGGGAGCGTGGCGTTGTTGGTTCATGCTGGCAAGCTTGGCGAAGGTTGCGGGACTGGGACAGAGCCAGCGTGAAGGGCTAATCGAGCGACTTGATTGCTAGATTGCGAAATTGTGCGGCATCCCCGTGGCCGGCGAGTCCGAAGTGTCCGTGAGTGCGGTCCTTGCCGGGGTGGGCGCTGTTGTTCATGAAGTTTTTGATATTTTTAAGGTCCGTTTTGAGGATTCGTGTTCCGTTTAGTTCCACTTCGATGCTTGAGTTGATCACGGTGATGACTTGGTAATTCCAGTCGCCGATGGGGTTTTGATATCCTAATTCTGCGGCGGCGATTCCGTAGGCCGATCCGTGAGTTTGGCGCGGGTCAAGTTTGGAGTTGCTGGAGATTTCATAATCCTCCGCGAGGATCTGAGATTCGCACATTCCAGTGTAAGCGGGGTTTCCAGATCCCGGGTAGCGGATTGCGAGTCCATTGTTGCCTCCGGATGGGAGTTTGAATTCGAGGCGCGCGATAAAATTGCCATAGCTTTGGTTGGTGTGGATGGTTCCGCCTTTGCCGGCTTGCCAGATGATTGAGCCATCCGAGACGCGGCAGCAGTCGGTGGGGCCGGTCCATCCGGCTAGGTCCTTGCCATTGAAGATGGATTCCAAGCCTGAGGTTTCGTTGGCGCGAAGGATGTTGATTGATTCCTGACTGGCGATTTCGCGGATCAACAGATTGCGCCAGCGGATTTCACCGCCATGGGTTTGAAGTTGGATTGGTCCGCTTGCGGGGACGGGTAGATTCCGGTTGTGATAGTTTTCAAAGTAGGCGCCGTTCACCGTTTGTTGGTCATTGAGCCAGACCCAGACGCGGGATCCCACCATGATGATTCGGAGTTTGTTCCACTGGCCGAATGGTTGATCAGCCTTCACCAGAGGGTCTTTGCCGAGGGTTCCTGGAGAATTGTTCCAGAGTCCGCCCGATCCCTTGTCGGCGCCGAGAGGAAATTTTTCCGTCTCGGTTGAATCCCAGATTTGGACTTGTGGGCAGCCACGGAGATAGATGCCGCTGTCTGCGAGTGCGACCGTTTTGTAGTCGAGGAGCAACTCGAAATTGGCGTAGAATTTTTCCGTTGTGAGAAAGAGTCCGTTTCCTTGATTGATGAGTTCGCCGTTGCTGATGGACCAATTTTCGTGGATGTCCTTGAGGCTGGCAGATTGTTTCTTTTTGAAATCTTCTGGAGATAACTTGGTGAAATTGCGAGGATCTTCAGTTGTTGCGCCCCACCATCCGGACAGATCCTTGCCGTTCCACAGGGGAGTGAATCCGAGGGGGGGATTTGGGGAGGCCGACTGAGTTGGTGACTTCGAGGGCAGCGCATGAGAGGGTGCTATGCAGAGGGCGCATGCCAGGAGAGGGCTGAGAAGGAAGGAGATTTTCATGAGTTTGTTAGCGTGTTTTAGGCAACAAGGCGAGATTCGTAAAAGCAAATCGTCGGTAAAATTGTATGGAGTGAGATCTTCAAATGGAGTCGCGATTGTAAGAAGTTGGTGAGTGAAAACGTAGTTGCGTGCATGCTTGTGCGGTATTTGGTGATGGTTTCGACGATATGCCTGAGTGTTGTGCGGGCCGAGGTTTTATCTTCGCGTATTGGTGGGGCGACCTATGAAGTGCGAGCTGCGGGGTTTTCTCGTTATTTGGCATCCGCAGTTCCGCGCAACGCGAATTTCCCCAAAGAAGCGATGCCGTATTATGCGGCGCGTTTGCAACTTGGAGTTGATTTGGAAGGGACGCGAGCGAGTTTGGATAAGATGTTGGATGCGGCAGTTTGAGGGGACTTGTTCGCGCAATGCCAGTGAGTATGATGCGCCAGTTTACTATGGGACAGATTTCGCACCCGCGCGGATGGTTGCAGAGTTCAGTGCGGATGAGGCTTTGGCTCGCGCGGCGCGGATGACATTGGATTTCATGTTGATTCAAACGGGGGTGCATTGGCAGCGCGGCTACCATGTTAGCACGGCTGGGAGAGGCAAGTATTGGGGTTCGCTCAATCTCAGTCCTCACTCTGCGGCACCGACTAACGGCATGGCATTTCTGTTATTTGGATCCGCGCAATTGTTTAATATGGCGTCTGCGCCGCAGGCCTATTGGTTGGCGCATCCTGGGAAAGCGATGGACACGCGGTTTTTGGGACGTTGGCAGGCGAGCTTGCCGCTTGAGCGGACCGTATTGGCCAATCAGATTTGGCCGAGTCACCGGCAGATTGTGCAGAAGATGGCGTGGTTTACGGATGGGTATGGATTGGCGAGTCAGCGAGAAGACGGTTCGCCGTTTGATTCATTTTTGTTCAAGGAATGTCGCCGGACGATGTTGAAGTGGGAGAGTCCGAAGCCGGCTAGCAGTTTCACGGTGATTCAGGAAAACCGTCGGCGGCCACATGAGAAACAGGGCAACGCGTTTGCTTACGGAGAAAACCCATATTGCCAGACTTTCCAATATCAGGGGACCTTGATTGGCGTGTATGATGTTCCGGCGGATTATGGATATTGGGTTAGTCGTGCGCCGTTTACGACAACGGGAGCAATCATCAAGCGTCAGGAAAAAGGCGCGTGGGTGTTTTGCCATGGCGGGCGAGTGTTATTTGCATTTCGATTTCTTGGAGTGTCGCGATGGGAGCCGCCGAATCGGCGTGAAAACTTAGAATTGCTGCGTTGCGATGCGGCGCGTGGAGGGTGGATTTTGGAGACTTCGCCGGTGGCTCCGTTTGCTGGTGGTGGTGAGGAGGCCGAGTTGCAGCGGTTTTCAGACGCCGTTTTGACCCGGACTGAAATCGGCGGTGATGTCCGGAAAGAGCGACCTCAACTTGTTTTCAAGAACCTCAAGGGGCATCAATTGGATCTCACGTGGAAGCCGCTGATTGATCGGTTGCAAGGCGAGTGCAAGCTCAATGGAAAGGCGGTGGATTACGGGAAATTTCCATTGTTGAAAGCACCGGGTGTCTCGCAAGAGTCAGGCGGGCCCATGAAGATACAAGCGGGTTCCCGATCGCGCGTGTGGGATTTTAAAAATTGGGTGGTGCGCGATCAGTGATGCGGGTGGGGGGATTCGGTTTTGCTTACGATGAGGTGGAGTTTCGAAGCCAATCGAGGCGCCGGTGAAGTTTCATTAAGCGCTCGGGCGTGGCGTCTGGATAGAGAATCGGATACCAGATGCACATGACCGCCGCGCGTGCGATGAAAGCGTGGTGGAGAGCGACGGGATCGAAGGTTCCGCCGGCGGAGCGATATCCATCAAGAATCGCGTCGGCGTGGGCGTGATCTTCGTCGAGAATGCGGGCGTTCCAGAGGATAGACGCCAAATCCCACTCCACGGGGCCGGAGAACGTGTCTTCCCAATCGGTCCAGAGGAGGCCTTGGGTTGTGAGGAGGAGATTGCCCGGGTGAGCGTCGCCATGGAGGGCTTGGCGCGGGAAATCTGCTAGAATGTTTAGGGATGAGAGGATGCGTTCCCGCAGAAGAGCGGTGTCTTGGTGGGTGAGAAATATATTTTTGTCGGGGGAATCGGTGAGTTTCAGCGCCTCGTTTAGGATTGCCATTTCAGGAAGATTTTGAGGGAAAGTGCGGAGTGTTGCGTGACATTGGTGGAGTGTGGAGCCGATGAGATGGGGTGGTGGCTCAGCCTTGCTTGCATGGACGTATTGCCAGAAATTGAGGGTGTATCCCGAGTGCAGATGGGGGCCGGGAGGGATTTGAGGGTGCATGGGGATGACGGGAGCACCGAGGCTTGCGAGGTGTTGAGCGACGGCATTTTCGCGTGAGAACCAAGCCATGCCTTGGCGCGGTCCGTCGATGTCGGTGACGATGCGAGCGACCAAATTTTCCGTGAGGCGGAGGACCAGGGTGTTGCCATTTTGGAGGATATCGCAGCGGTCGGGAGTGATGCCGTGGGACTTGGCCGTTTCGGATGCGGCGTGGATGGGAAGCGCGAGAGGAGACATGGAGCTAGGTGATCGGCGAGGAAGCTGGTGAATTGCGGCATCTGCGACTAGAAAAAAGTCGGTTGAGAAGCAAAGCGAGGTGGCATCTTCTGGACAATTTTATTCCTGTCCCCAGTCTTTCGGCAACCGGGCATGGCGGGAGTTGTGCCGGTTCAATTTGTTTTTTTAATACCCATGAAAGTCATCCACGCACCATCGCCGCATGAAACCTCGATTCTTGACACCGCA
>JBILPN010000509.1:0-3281 GCA_044373865.1 Luteolibacter sp.
GTTCGAGTTATTCTTCGATATCTGAGCCATTGATGTCCTTCCGCGCTATTCACCCAAAACTCAAACAGCACAACAAGACGCTCCATCCAACGGCGGGTAACGATCCAGTTTGAATTCGGGCTTCACTCCCCGCCGTGGATGAGCTATACGTTATCTCAAAAAATGAACCTCCGCGCAGCATATTCGATCGCCCTCTCGATCGCAGGCACGTATGTGTCGCTTGCCGAGCCACTGCTGCCTGAGAATATCGCTTACCAAGAGGCATCCACCCAACAAGTGATTCCATACAAGGATGGCGTGTTGGTTGAGTCCGATCACTACGCAGCGGCCTCGGTGATGTATGCACAGTTTGACCGTAAGGAGACATCGACGTTCAAGATCGATGGGATTCAGCATCTACTAGACGTTGAGCAGAGTTCCGAAGGTTTTCTGTTTTTTGGATTAAGCGAGGTGGATGAGCAAGTGAGGTGCTCGTTGATCAGCGAGTCGGTAACGCAGAACCGCGTCGCCATCGATTTACCGGAGGCGTTACGTCACCTTGGACAAGATGGAGAGAAGATTGAGCCTTCTGAGATTCCACGGTTGATCAAAACCAACAATGTTGCCACGCTAATTGTGAGTGATGAGATTCACTGGCTGGACAAGACTTGGCACAGCAGGAAGTTGCCCAAGGTTCCCCAATTCTACAAAGAGTTTAAGCCCGAGACCTTCGGTGGTGCTCATTACCTTGACGGAACGACTCTCTACGCTGGCTGGGATCATGGCGAATGGGGCGGTATGCTCGCCTCAATAAATTTGAGTGAAGAAGACGCGAAGTGGGTGCACCTAAGCGGCAAAGCAGTGGGCGACAATTCTGGAATTTCTCAGAACAGCCCAATTCAATCAATCATCTCTCCGAAGAAGGGGGATATTTGGGTCGCAACCGGACTTGCACACATGGGAGGAACATGGCGAGGAATTTATCATCGTGATGCGGAACGGAAGTGGCACACATTTATCGACGGCGATTTTGAAGATGATCGAGGATCGACTAAGCTGCCATCGCCAAGTTCGATTCAAGGCATAGCACACGACCATAGCGGAGAGCTTTACATTCTCGCTGGTGAGGTCGGCGTCCTCAAACTCACAAAGGGAAGTATCAAGACTCTCATCGACCACAATTTTTTCAGTCATTCTTCAGACCGAGGTGATTGCACTGTGGGATGCTATCCGTCAGCTCTAGGAGTCTCTCGGAACGGCGACGTGTTCGTGTCCACGAACAGTTTTGGCGTTTTGGCTTTTCGAAAGAACGGCGACAACTGGACAGCTAGCCAGATCACACTGAAAAAAGAGAGATAACAAGCCGCGTCATGACAACCACTACCAGCCGCCCTGTTTCGATGATTTTCCGTAATTCCAACACCAACCCCGTGATCGACGCTCGCCGCCGCTGGTAGTGGTGCATGCGCTCATCGTTAGCCAAAAAATATGAAAACGCCTCTGACCTGCCTTAAATGCGGAGAACCTGCTAATCCAGCCTCCGTGAAGAAGTCCTTTCTTCTTTTCCCGAAATTCAAATGCGGCAGTTGCAATGCCGACAATATTTATCCCGCCTCCACTGGTGCGCAGATACTTCACTGGGTTCTCGCATCGATATTTGTTTTGATATTTCTAGCAGGACTAGCCGCAGGACAGATAATGCTCCCCGGTGCAGTATTTATCGCAGGATTTTGGGGGATTTTTGCGAACATACGAATCCGGCGGGAACATCAGAACAACAAAATCAAATAAGACTATGAACCGATCATTTTTCGCAGCCATTTTTGCTGGAATATCACTGTTTGCAACACTACCCAGTAGCGCACAGGTCAAAGACGTTGCAAACAACTACGGAATTAAGATTTCTGTTCCAGACGCTTGGGTTCTTGATAGCGCTGCGATGAGGAACGCCAAGGTGAAGCTCACTGAGTTACTTACTGCAATCAAAACAGAAGGCAAAGTAAGGATTCTCAACACCGGCACTGCGCCCGGTGCTGTAGAGGGATATTCACGCGTCCGACTTAACATCACCTCAAACTTGACGCTCTCCCAAGCAGATGTTGGGAATCTGACGGATGAAGATCTCAAGGAGCTAGCGGCAGCTTTTGCTCCCGAATTGGTAGCCATGCCTCTATTTCGTGTTGAGAGAGATTCAATTTCTGTAACGAGCACAAGAACGGATGATGGCTTTTTGGGTATTCGATTAAGTTACGTTCGCAGCGGCACGAATGGACCAGTCAAGGTTCACCAATACTGGTTTCCATTCTCCAACCGTGCTGCCCAACTCACCCTGAGCTACGAGGTCGCCAAACAAGATGTTTTGTGGCCACCGCTCTTGAAAGTCTTGTCCTCACTACGGCTCACCGATCAAGAACTATGGCCAAAACCATAAGGCTAACAAGCCGCGCCGTGACAACCCCTACCAGCCGACCTGTTTCGATGATTTCCCGTAACTACAACCCTCACCCCGTGATCGACGTGCGTCCTCGCTGGTAGGGGTGCACGCGCTCATCGTTCGCCGGATAATTCACCATCGCCGCTTTTAACAAATCTAAAACAAGAACAAACATTATGAAAACAACCTCTTTATCCCTCCTCGCCTTGAGCACAATGCTTTTGGCTGCATTTTCCAACCCTGTCGGGGCCGCAGAACCCGGCGACGAATTCGACGGGCTCTACGGCAAGCGGATTGATTTGTTCACGAAGCAACTGGACATCTATGAGTCGGTGACTGACCAAGCCAGCGCCGCAGAAGCGGCAAAGAAATGGAGCGCCCTGTTGCCGCTTGCAAAGGAGATCGTGCAATTGGCGGATAAGCTTGGGCAACCGGACGAGAAGCGTCTGGCGGAACTCAATGAGAAATATGGCAAGCGGCTCAACGAGGTTTCTAATCTTACGCTCAAAGCCGGGTATGGCCTCGCCGATAAACCCTACATGAAGGCATTGAGCATTGCACAGCTAGAGAATCTGGCGGAGGTGAAGGATTCCGAAGCTATCCGACAGGAACTCAAGGTGATGAAGGGGGATCCGAAAGCAGTGGCCGACCTTGAAGCCAAGCGCAAGGCCGCCTCGGAAAAGCGGGCCGCTATTAAGACCGACCCATCGAGCGACGAAAGCTTTAAAGATTACCTCGCTGCCACCCGGGAGTTGACGGCACTGCTTGATGGCGTAAAGGACGAAGCAGGTGCTAAGGAAGCAGCCCCCAAGGCGTTGGAGCAGGTGGAGAAATGGGAAGCCAAGGGGAAGTTGTTCAGCGATTTGCC
>JBILPN010000044.1:0-11314 GCA_044373865.1 Luteolibacter sp.
GCAAAAAGAACCTGTTGGTGATTGCCAAGCAATCCCTGCCGTCCACCACTATCGTGGTAAGCATGCGCACCTGAACCGAGGTGATTCGGAGTATTGGATATGCCCTCATGCCACTGCACGATCATGGCAGCCTTCTCAGGAGAATTTAGCATCGAGTAGCGGATTCCCTTATTGTATGGAAGATCCTTCCAACCACGAAACGCACTGCCATTCGACCAATTGGTCGTCCATGGAACAATTGCAAAACTGCGCTTATACACATCCTTCGCACGTGGCTCCTTGTCTGAGGGTGATGCGAAAATCTTCGCGACTTCAACCAAGTTTGAAACCGCCTTGGAACTGACATTTCCTGTGCCAACGAGTGTCTCAGGGTAGCCAAGATACGGAACCACGCAGCGATCCCAAACCGGATCCCCCACCATGCTGGGAAAGCGGTTGTTTTCAGAAGTGAATGAAAACATGGCCAAACCAATTTGCCGAAGATTCGCCGTTGTGACGGCCGCTTCAGCAGATTTTTTCATCCGCGAACTCATCATGAACGCCAATCCTGCAAGCGACGCAATGATGACGATGACAATCAGAAGTTCCACCAACGTGAATCCCTTACCGTATTTATTGAATTTGGTCATTTGGGTTTTAGAGGCCACCAGCCAGCCACTCCCGAACCTCACCGAACGTCATCCGGATCAATCTCGAAAGCCAAGCACACCTAGCGAACTCCTGAAGAATACCCACAACTGCGACTGAACAACAATCATCCACAGGGTGTATTTTATCGCGAACCCAAGTCACTCCTCCTCGTCGGAAAAGGTTCGGCAAGGTTGCAAGCCCTTGCAAATTGGATTCAAGGAAATGAGACGCCGATTCGATAAAACGATGCCCCATGGCCAACACCTTGTTCAAAAATGACCCTTTCATCTTTCAGAAGAGGTGGCATTTCCACCACATCGTTCCAAACATCGAGATTTTCACTGCGCTGCAAAAGATAGCGGCGACCGGCCTTGCCATCGCTCGTCAAACGAATCACGGAATTTGAAACAATCTCCGCTGCGGACTTGAAAGAGTCGCCACCATTCATCGGATTCGTCCCAGCGATGTATTCGGCAAAATTGCCTGCGCCGTCATGATCCGAGTCACCCGAGGCATTTGCGGCAGTGTCACTGCCAAAAAACTCCGTCTCCCACTCATTCGGCAACCGATCTCCATCCACGTCTAACGGCATTCCGGGATAGCCGATCCGATGATTTGACACAATCAATTCATCGAAGCTGGCAAACTCATCTTTGCTAGCCTGCCAAATGCTGCTGCTGCTTCCTCCAAAGAAGGTGCTGAAAAATACCCACGCAATTTTCATCGATGAAGTCGGCGCGTCCCGGAAATAGAATGCGGGATAATACGCTGCCTTCACCCCATCAAACCAACCTTCCATCAGCCCATCAAACTGGCCCGGCGAGTTCAAGCGCAGGTGAATTTCGATATGATGCCAACGCCCTGGAACAAACTGAGCTTGAGTCGCGCCGGTATTCCACCAAAAGCGAGTGCCTGGATTGTGCTCATTTGCAGCAGGTGTGTGGAGGTAAAACTCCACCTTGCCATTTTCACGCCACATCAAGCGCCCGGACCATTCGTGTGTTCGATCTTCATACGATACGGCTCCCCCAAGACCCGGAAGTTTACCACCCAACACAAAATCAAAGTCTTCCTCGAAGCGCACCCAGTAGCTAAAATACAAATCGTCATTTCCACCCTTCAAGTCAGCAAACCATTGAGCACCACTGCCATTGGATTGCATACCACCTTTTGGGTAGAGAACGCGGATGGCCTTTCCGGTACCGCCGTAAGCAAGCTCCTCATTCACAGCAAGCCTGCCCTCATCAGGACCATTCACCCACAAAGTATTGGGCCACAAAGCCTTCCACTCATCATCCGTCTTCGGTCCGGACGGAAAATCATCGATCGTTGCATGCAGCAATGTCACTGGGTCTGGCACCTGCCCAACTTCATCTAAGGCAAAGCCTCCAAATTCGCCGTAAAGACGCGCCACCGCGCCGGTAAATGCAGCATTGTAGTCCATCGCCACCTCATTTTTCACATAGTCGGTCCGGTCATCCACATAGACATCACTGCTATTTGGCCCACCCACAAGCGCGCCAAACAAAACGTGACGATTATTAGCAGGAACAGCGATATTATTCGATAGAGAGGCGTGAGCATTGCGATGGTGAGGATTCATTGGTGGATTCGTTCCAAAGCCACACACATAACTTCGCCCGGCTGGATTCAATCCGAGTGCATACTCAATCTGAGTGCGTGCAAATAACGAATATCGACCACCCGGATCACTCACCCGATCAGCATAGACGAAAGCACAAAAGGCGGTGTTGGCGGCATAGCGCAGCGCTCCCCATTGATCGCGCCAGGCAAGCCCGCCGGGAGTGGTCGGAACTTTCTGCCCATTCACTCCGACCGACCAATAGTCCAGCCAGCGCTCCGCGTCTGAACGATAGACTGAACCACCGTCAATCATCGCCATGAGAATATAACAGCCGAAACTTTTGTCATCCCAGGAAATTGTCCACTGATAGGGATGATTGCCGGCACCACCACTTGAAAGATTTTGGTATCCAGTCCGTGCTTGAGCGAGATAACTTGCCTCGCCAGTCGCTCGGTATAACCAAATCGCAGCCCAAACCAGCTCATCCTGATAGCCATTCCACGACTTATAGAAATTTGCGGCAGCAGGAATGGAGTCACTGTATTTTCCTCGATGGGAATCTGCAAATGCATAGATTGCGCGGGCATGATCTAGCAACTCGTTAGCATAATCCGGCTGGCTGGATTGGAAGAGCATCGCAGTCGATGCCAGGGCGGCAGCAGTCTCAGCCGCGAGTTCACTGCCTGGATTGGCCGAGTCGATTTTAAAGGCTGGCCGACTCATGGACATTGACTCAGCACGCCCCCAGTATGAATGATCCAAGTCACCATCGCCCACCTGTCCGTAAAACGCAATTGTCGATCCGTCTGCGTTTCTGACGTGACATTTCATCAGATAGTCCGCACCCCACTTGAGGATATCCAAAAGTGGTTTCATTTGTTGAGTCTCCACATAGGCATCCTCATATTCAACGCCACCCCATGCGAGCATGGTGAGGCTAAAAGCCATCGGAAGACCAAACTTCACATGATCCCCGGCATCATAGAATCCTCCCGTTAGATCGCGCCCCACATCACCACCATCATTCAAGCCCGAATTCGCGCGCCAGCGAATCCTGAAATCCTCTGGAAGTTTACCCGACCGCTGGGCATCATAAAACCAGAGTGACTTCTGTAGCACCTCAGCGAAATTGAAAGCCCCCGTCTGCGGTCTGCCACCCGCGCCGCCCCCGTCGTTGTCATAGATGGTTCCGGCGGCCTGAGCGATTCGAAGCGTTGCGCCAGTTGCATTACTGAGCCTCAGAGTCAGAGCTTCCGAAGATTCTGGCACATCATCCCCCGTCACCGGGATCGTAATGTTTTGAGCGGTTTGCCCTGGCAAGAAAACGAGATTGCCACTCACGGTTAGGAAGTCTCCAGGGGATGTTGCCGAGCCTTCAAGAGTCGCGTAGTCCACCGTGGCCATGGTGGTGGCGGGAGGCAGCAAGGTGACAGTGAACACCAAATTTACAGAATTTGCAGCATCCCCCTCGACGACCGAAGTGCTAGACACACTGAAGCTGGGCGTAAAGTCATCATTGATCAAAGTGCACAGCGCACTGCTTTTCCGGATGGGAGCACCCGTCGGATTGGATAGAACAACATTGAATGCTTCATCTACCTCTTCAAGCTCGTCCCCGAGAATCTGAACCGCAAGCGTTTGAGAAAGTTCTCCCGGAGCGAAGGTGAGCGTTCCGGTTTGGGCCACATAATCCTCGCCCGCGCGAGCCGAGCCGTCCGCAGTCTCCCAATCAACACGAACAATCTCACTGGACGGGCTTGACAAAGTGACGGTAGAAACCAGCTCGCCTGCGAGGTCCCCCTCCTCCGCAGAAACATCCGCGATGCTGAGCACTGGGATATTTCCTTCGGGTAGTAGGCCATTGAAAGTAAAATTCGCAGCCCCTGTCGTAAAGGCTCCAATAGCATTAAAACCAAAGGACCGTGAAGCACCCGGATGAATGTTGGCATTGCTGGATAGATTCGCGAACACCTTTCGCGTGGCGGTGGATGCCCCTTCCGTTGCATTCCAGATCTTTGAGAAACCGGAAACAGGCAGGTCAAAAGCCACGGTCCAACCGCTGATCGTCATCGGGCCATGATTCTTGATGATGACATCCGCACTGTAGCCCGTTCCCCAAGTCGATGAGGTGCTAAAGGTGATGCTGACGGGGGCCGTTTGGGAACAAACGGAAAAAAGAGATAGCATCCATAAGGAGAGAATAAGGACGATGCATTTCATAGGTGAGTGGCACAAGCGCCCGGATTTAAATGCTTTCACTCCGCGGCCACAAGCGAGTGGACATGAGCGACAAGACGCTGCAACATGGGCGTACGTGCACGGCGCGGCAATCATCCCAAGGGTGTATTTTCAAGCTTATGAACTTTGAGTAATGCAGAAAACATGATGCAGCCACCCTCTACCAACGCAGACTCTCTCAAGAGATCCGAGCATGGATCAATCCAAGTGGCGGGTTTTGACAAACAACTTGGACCCCGTCATCACAGAGCTTAGCGAGAGAACCAGACCAGTTCATGCAGGGGCAAGACCGACGAATTTCCGTCAGAGGAGATTACCACGCCAGTCGTTCCCCGAGGAAGCGGAAATCTCACGTATGCCGATTGAATCACGCCAAGCGGGCGGATTTCACCGCCTACGATCGCTGCGAGCTTTGCAGAAGCTTGGTGCTTAGGGGAAACTAACAGGGTGACCGCCAGTGGCGTCTCTCCGGCGGGCGGGTGAAATTTAGCGCTGCCATCAAGTTTCAGTTCCACCATCGTCTCAATGCGGCCATCGGCAAGTGCAGCAAGCGGGTCAAGTTCCGGCGCAGCCACCGTGGTGATTGCAAACTTCGCCAAGGTCACCGCCAAGGTGGAGCGTCCGGCATTGCGGACGCGGACGGCGATAATTTTCCCTTCGAGGCTGGCAGTCATCACCGTGCCGGCGACCGTCTTTTCCAACCGATTCCAGCGGCGACCGTCTCCAGTGGCTTCCAGAACGAACGATTCCCCAGCCTCAGCGGCTTTCAAGTCCACTTCAAATCGCACTGCGGACCTCGCTTCCGGCATGAGCATCCCCAAGGTTTTCCCCGGCGGAAAAGAATGCGTCTCGAACATTGGAGAAATGGATACCACCTGCTCGGCAAGCCGCACCGGTTGCTGCCTGAAAGCTGGAATATCCGTCCGCAGCTCCGCAGCATCCTTGGGATTGATGTCAAACTGCCGGATCGCCGTCCACACATCGGGCTTGGTGCCGCTGCCTGCCGCTAGCACCCTTATTCTAATCGATCGATAGAGTTTTGGCAGATCCAGCATCACATCGGCGCGGGCATTTTCCACATCTGCGATCTTCTCCCATGAGTCACCGGACAAACCTTCAATCACCCCACGGTGGACACGGTCATGGTCCTGATCGTTGCGGCCCTGGAGGATCCGGATGCGGCGGATTTCATGCACCCCACCAAGATCGATGCCAAACCAGTCGCCGACTTTCTGGACTTCCTTGCTGTAGAAATAGGTATCCTCCTTGCCGTCAAGCATGAGCGGCAGCGACGCGCGCTCACCGGAAGAAGTCATGCCAAGCGGGCGGAACAATGGGCGACCGGAAATAACACTCAGGAAGCGGGCTGAAGTGGTTTCCACCAGCTCACTGACCATCGGAGTGAGCACCAGCGAACCGGTCCTAACTCCTGGTTGGTAGGGATTCTGGTTTTGCGTGCGGTTGATTTCCGCCATTCCCGCAAGTGCCGCATTCGCCTCGACAAGCAGCGGCCAGATGAAATCCGCCTTACCCGCAAGCATCGCCTGCCGGGCATCCAGCGCCGCCACACCAGCTTGTCCAAGTTGCTCGAACGCATCGAGCCAAGGCTTGATTTCCGCCATCAATGCCGGGTTCACAGACCCGGCGCGGATGACCGCCGGAGCTTGGCGAATTTTTTCTAACTCGGCGCGAATGGCCGTGGCATCGGCGGGCTTGTCAACCCGGAATGCCGCCATGAATTCGGTGGCAAGCGGCGCGAAGGCGACCGACTCCATGCGGCGATACCCATGCCCGTTAGGTCCGAGATCGCTGTTGTGTCGGCAGAAAACCTCGAACGCATCAGCCGCGCCCGGCATCACCTCGCGGATGGCGGCCTTCCAGGCAGATTCCGAGTCGTAAGCCCTCACATTCCAAGCGTAGTCCGCCACGCCGAAAAGTGCGATTTTCGAAGCCTCTGAGCGCTCCATCGGATTCGAAACAAAGCCGCCATACAAGTCCTTGATGTCAGTTGCATTGCCATACACCGGCCCCATCAAAAGATGATTTCGCACATAATCGCTCACGGGGAAATTCCACCAAATATATGCATTCCGCCGGATCCTTCCATTGATCCACTCCATCGAGCTTCGATCCAGATCCGCGACCACCGTGTTGCCGGTCCACATCACATGAATGGATGGTTCCAGAGTTTGCCCGAGGATTTCGAGATAGCCACCGGGTTTGGGGTTTGACCACGCCTTGTTATACTCCGTCGGACAGAGGATGAGAGGAGTGACATCGCCTTTTTTAACGACGAATTCCGCATGCAGGCGATTGAGAAGTCGCGCCTGTTGTTCAGCCTTGGTGCCCTCGCCGGAAATGTCATCGAAAAACACGGCATACGAACGCACACCCAGCACGTGCATCGCCTCGAATTTCTCCAACACCGCTTGAAAATCCGGTTCATTCCATTGGATATCTTTGCCCGGGTGAATCGCCCACACAAAGTCCACCTTGTTGCGGCGACAAGCCGCAACAAGCTCGCCGATCCGAGCGGCCTCGGCAGGAGGATAGGGCTTCCGCCAATTCGGAGAGCTATGGAAAGGATCATCCTTGGGTCCATAGATATAGGTGTTGAGTTTATGCTTCCCAAAAAAATCGATTAGACTCAAGCGCCCACCGTGAGACCATGGAGTGCCATAAAAACCTTCCACCGCGCCACGGAATGCGACGTCCGGCCAATCGGTGATTTCCACCGCCGGCAAGGTCGCTGGATTTCCGTCCGCTTCAAGCAGCTGCCGCAACGTGCGCATGGCATGATAGGTGCCGCGGTCATCATGCCCGACGATCACAAGTTCACTCGCACTGCTGACGATTCGATAGGCACCCGATTTTTCGGGAAGATCCCCCAAGTGCGACGCCACCGCAGGATCACCGCGCTCGCCCACAAGGATCGTCTGGATCGATCCAGCGCCCTTAATTTCATGCAGACAATCCTTCAGCAAACGCATCGCCTCAGGGTCCGCCGCATCCGCGCCAACAAGCGATGGCGACCCGGAAATTGTGCCAGCGCCCCCGCCGAACGAGAGCTTCTGTGGGCGCGGGTAAATCTGGAACTCAGTTGCACCGTAGCCTGCAGCTGCCAGTAAAAGCAGGCAACTTGGGAGAAATTTTGTGACTTTGACGATCAAGGCGAGGAAACCGTGCGCGAGGGCCAGCTGCCCAGCATCTGAATTCCAGTGGTTGGTTGAACCATCCACCTCCCCATCCGACCGCCGCTAGGCCCCTTCGGTTGGTTCGCCAAACCAGCAAATCTCCATTGCTCGTGTCATCGATCGGTCCAGCCTATCAAGTTGCAGTGCCGAACGCGCAGCGAGTGACCATGACACCGATCACGCCCATGCTTAGACCACCCTTCATTTCCTTGATTCTCGCACTTGCTCCGCTGCCATTTTGCTCCGCTGCCAGCCCCGCATTCGTTCCTCTCCCTGAAAAGGTCGTGATCACCGAGGGCAGGTTCAAGCTGGATGCCACCACCTCGATCATCGCACCCGCCGAGCTTGCAAATGAAGCAAACCATCTTGCAACCCGCTTGCGAAAAACCGCCGGACTTCCCGCAACCATTGCATCGTCAGGAAATGGAATTTCGCTCGCCATCCAGCCCGCCTGGCCGGAGGAAGCCTACACCCTAGAAATCACAAGCAGCGGCGTCGTCATCCGCGGCGGCTCAGCGGCAGGCGTTTTCTACGGAGTGCAGACGTTCCTTCAAGCCCTGCCGCCTGCGGTCCTTGGCAATGAGGCGGCCCCCATGGCCGATTGGTCGGCACCGGCGCTGCGGATCGAAGACGTTCCGACCACCGCTTGGCGCGGACTCCACCTCGACAGCTCACGCCACTTCCAGCCCAAGGAATTCATCCTGAAATTTCTTAACGCGATGGCCGCGCAAAAGCTCAACCGCCTCCACTGGCACCTCGTGGACAGCGAAGGCTGGCGCCTCGAAATCAAAAAATACCCGAAACTCACCGAAGTCACCAAAGACTTCCCCGCCTACTATCCCGAGGAAATTCCGACCAACCCAACTGTCAGCGCCAAATTTCGCTACGGCACCTTCCACGGCGGCGGATTCTACTCACAAGACGATGTCCGCCAGATTGTAGCCCACGCCAAGAACCTCCACATCACGGTCATTCCAGAGATCGAGTTCCCGGGCCACGCGATGGCCGCGCTAACCGCCTATCCGGAGTTTGGGACCACCGGCAAGGTTCCCCATGTGAAATCAAACATCTCACCGGACCTCATCGGCGTGCATCCAGAAGCCATCGGCTTCATCAAGGACATCCTCGACGAAACCCTGAGCCTATTCCCTAGCAAATGGATTCATTTTGGCGGTGATGAGGCACCCAAAGGGCAGTGGAAAAACGATCCATACACCCAGAAAAAGATCGATGAACTCGGTCTCCGCGTGAACGACCCGAAAAAACCACACGCATCCGAGGAAGCGCTGCAAGCATGGTTCTTCAATGAAATGGCGGACCACATTGCAAAACAAGGCCGGCTGCCCGTCGGTTGGGAAGAAATCATGCACGGCGACAATCTCGCACATCTCACCCAAGGAGCCGTCATCATGCCTTGGCTCGATGTGAACCAGGGAGTGAGATCCGCCAACGCTGGATTTGGCGTCGTCCACACTCACGTCGGAACTTTCTATCTCGACTCCTACCAAGTTAAGGAAAAAGGCGAACCCGTCGCGCTCTACCAAGGACCGATGACACTCGAAAAAATCCACCGCTTCGAGCTCTTCCCCGCAGGACTCACCGCTGAGGGCCGCAAGAAAATCCTCGGTGCCCAAGGCCAGCTTTGGACCGAGTTGATGCCGCGCACCGACGACGTGGAATACCAGGCCTTCCCGCGCGCCTGTGCCATCGCCGAACTCACCTGGACCTCGCCTGAGCGCCGCGCCGATACCGAAGGATTCATGGCGCGGCTTGCCGAGCACGGCGCACGCTTAAGCGCGCTCGGCCTCAACCACCGCCGCGTCCCACCGCCCGCCACCATGGCATGGTCGCCAAACTTCCTTGCCGCCGGGACCGACTGGACCGTGCCGCTGCCTGCGGACCAGCAGCTAGCCATCGCCAGCGGCACCCCCCTCAGCGTCACTTTTGTCTATCGAGCAGGCGCACACGGCATCGACATCTCCGCCGTCGAACTGCTCGCCGATGGCGAACCCGTCGCCGAAGACCGCCACCCCGGATTCAGCGGCGGCCAGCCGAAAAATCACGACTACAAGCTCAGCCTTCCGCGCGGCACAAAATTCGAGAAACTCAGCCTCCGTGTGAGTGCCAAAGGGGCGGGTGGCACCGACAGCCACGGCGAAATCCGCCTTTCCTCAGGGCCGTGATTTCCCGCGCCGCTCCCTCCGGGCTCCCGGGACGAGCCACCGCAAAACCCGTCCCGCACACTTGCCGGAATTTCGTATCACGCACGGATCACCTCGGCAAGATCATCCATGCTCCAACCGGCCGCATCGCCGACTCCGTTCTCATCGATGGCTGACGCAAGCTCGCGCTTTTTCGCCTGCAACTTGACGACCTTTTCCTCGACCGTCCCGCGCGTCAGCAAGCGATAAACCGTCACTGGACGGGTCTGCCCGATGCGGTGGGCGCGGTCCGTCGCTTGCGCCTCGGCCGCAGGGTTCCACCACGGATCAAAGTGCACCACCGTGTCCGCCGCAGTGAGATTCAAGCCGTAGCCCCCCGCCTTTAAGCTGATCAAAAAGACCGGAGGACCGTCCGGCGATTGAAAACGATCCACCAATTGCTGGCGATTTCGCGTCTGCCCATCCAGCCGCAAACTCGCCCACCCCCGCTCGCCAATGCATTTCTCGATTTCCTGTAATTGCTTCTGGAACTGACTGAAAATTAGCATTCGGTGATTTCCTGCGACTGCCTCCTCGATCAATTCCAACAAGCGATTGAGCTTTGCCGAACGCTTCGGCACCAACAACTGATTGAAGCGCTCGCTTCCAAGCAAGGCGAGGTCGCAGCAGGTTTGCCGCAGTCGCAGCAAGGCCGTGAGCATCTGCATCCGCGCCGCCCCCTTGTTGCCCGAGTCCGCAATGGCATCGACCCGCTTGCGGCCCTCGACCAAGAGCTCCTTGTAAACCGCCTGCTGCTCAGCGCTGAGATCGCAAAATTCGTCGATGAACAACTTGGACGGCAACTCCGGAGCCACTTGCTCCTTGGTGCGACGCAGCAAGAACGGCGACGTTTTCAGCCGCAAGCGGTCCATCACAGCCGCCGCCATTTCACCGCTGGCAAGAGGCGTTTCATAGCGCTCCTTAAATTCCTCCCGCGCGCCCAACCAACCGGGTTGGATAAAGCGGAAAATCGTCCACAAGTCGCGCACGCCATTTTCAATCGGCGTCCCGGTCAGCGCGATCCGCCGCGAGGCATGCAGCTTGGCGACCGCCTTGGCGTGATCCGTGTCAGGATTCCGCATCAAACTCGCCTCATCCACCACCGCCGCCCGGTAAACCCGCTTCAAATGCCAAGCCAGATCCCGCGCCAAGGTGCCGTAACTCGTCAACACCACATCGCCCGCCCGCACCCTCTCGCGCTCCGCATCCCGGCTCGCTCCATGCAAAATCCGCACCGTCCGCCCCGGCGCAAAACGCCCGAACTCCGCTCGCCAATTCCCCAAAAGTGACGCCGTCGCAATCACCAAAACCACCCCGGAATCCTCAAGCTCCGATTCAAACAAGCGCTCAATTAAAGCGATCGTTTGAATCGTCTTTCCAAGTCCCATGTCATCCGCAAGCAGAGCGCCGCCGAAGCGCTCCGCACGGTCAAACATCCACCGCGCGCCCTGCAACTGATACGGGCG
>JBILPN010000510.1:0-3279 GCA_044373865.1 Luteolibacter sp.
GGATTGCTCGGAGAGCCATCGATTCGCAGGGTCTATCTCAGCAAGATCCTTGCGACTGGCAGACACCTGCTGATAGGTGCGACTCGTGACGATGAGGCGAACCATGTGTTTCACATCCCAACCGGATTCCCGAAACTCGGAGGCGAGCCAATCGAGAAGCTGTGGATGTGAAGGCCACTCACCCTGGTTGCCGAGATCATCCAATACATTAGACAGGCCTTTGCCGAAAAACTGTTTCCACAAGCGGTTCGAGACCTGACGGGCGGTGAGAGGATTTTCCTTGGCCATGATCCAGTTCGCTAGATCGATGCGATTCAGTCGGGTGGCGTCATTTTTCACCGATGCATGATTGAGAAATTCCGGAACCGCAGGTTGCACTTCCTCGGCAGGATTCATCCACGCTCCGCGAGGGAGAATATGGGTGCTAGGGATCTTGTCGGCAGGCACCGCTTGGGCGACGAGTGAGTGGGCGTATCCCCCACGACAGGCGATGATGGATTGGCGCAACGCCAAATAGGCTTTGGGGAGCGCTGCGTCGGCTGTGGTGCTGACGATAAACGCAGCAGCGATTTCGCGCTGTGATGATTCGCTCGGAGTCGTGGCCTTCAATGCCGCTGTTAGCTTGCTGCGGACTGCGCTCTCTTGACCGGGAACGGCATCGCCGAACGGTGTGATGCTGAAACGAACTCTCCCCACATCGGCGCTCGCCAAGGTCACTTGCAAAACCCGGCCATCGGCGGCAGGCAGTGGATTCGCAAGGTGATAGATAGCATGATGAGGGAGTGACGCTGCATTCTGCGGCTCTTCCCAAATGGCAGGTGCGGACCTCCATTCCGCTTCCAGCAGCGGGTTATCTTCACCGTGATGGTATTTGTGCGGTGTCCGACGGTCTGCCTGGCTCCACGCGACTTTCAATGGCTGTGAGGCGACACTAAAGGTCGGCGTGACTGCGAATTTGCCATTTCCCTGTCGCCCTACCCGACCACTGTTTTTCGCATCAGGCAGCACTTCGAGACGAATGGCGCGGATAGCCTGATTGGGCAATGGGAGTTGCAGCGTGAGTTTTTCGTCCTTCTGCGGGGGCCCGCTGAAGACCACTGAGTGATCGGTCACGATCTCGTGAAGGGTGCCCTTGTCTGCTGCGATTTCCTTTGGAATGAGTGAACTCCATCCGGTGGGGTTGGCGGCAAGAAATGAAGCTGCCTGTTGAGCCCAAAGCTGCAAGGTGGGTTCATCCGTTTTCGACGCAGAAAGCAGATCCACTGCCGAGTCTTGCAGGGCGGTTAGACGTTTCTCAGTCGCGGCATTCTTGGTGTAAATCTCCGGCGGAAATGGCCAGTCGTTGGTCGAACCCGGAAGATCTTTGTTTGGAGTGTAAGCGTAGTCCGAGTAAACACCCCACTGGCGCACATCGGCGAAGAACGCTCCTAACGAATAGAAATCCTTGGCAGTGACGGGGTCGAACTTGTGATCATGACACTCGGCACATCCGGTGGTGAGGCCGAGCCATGCCGCGCCCACGGACCGCACCCGATCGCCCATGGATTTTGCGAGATATTCTTTTGCCTGAGCTCCGCCTTCACGAGTCATGAGATTCAAACGCAGGAATCCGGTAGCGATTCGCTGTTCATCGGTCGCATTCGGCAAGAGGTCGCCGGCAAGTTGTTCTTTGGTAAATTGATCGAAGCGTTTGTTGTCGTTGAAGGACTGGATCACATAGTCACGATAGGGAAAAACCCGCGCATTCTGATCTCCATGATATCCGACGGTGTCTGAGAACCTGACAATATCCAGCCATGGCACCGCCATCCGCTCGCCGTAATGGGGAGACGCTAGCAGGCGCTCGACTTGCTTTGCGTAAGCCGTGGGACTTGTGTCTGCCAGATAGACATCAAGCTCGGCAACCGAGGGAGGAAGACCGGTTAAATCGAGGGAGAGTCGCCGCAACAAGGTCGCCTTGTCGGCCAAGGGCGAGGGTTTGAGTTTCTCGGCTTCAAGGGTCGCCAGAATGAACGAGTCGATGGGGTTGAAGACTTGATCCGCTTGTTGAGTCAGGGTCGGAATCGCAGGCCTAACAATCGGCGTGAATGACCAGTGCTCTTCGTATTTCGCTCCTTGCTGGATCCACTCACGGATGAGCGATTGTTGATGCTGCGTGATGACCTTGTGAAAATCCGGCGGCGGCATGATGACTTCCGGATCGCTTGAGACGATGCGCTTCATGATCGCACTTTCATCAGGCTTGCCCGGGACGATCGCCCGTTCTTCGGAGTCCTTTAACTTCGCATAGGCACCTTCGGGCGTATCCATGCGGAGATCCGCCTTGCGGTTCTTCGCATCGAAGCCATGGCAGGCAAAGCAGGTATTGGAAAAAATCGGCCGGATGTGCGCATTGAAGGAAATCTCTTTGGGAAGAGCCTCTTCAGAAACAGGTGGTGTCGCAGCGAGAATTTTCTGATCACTGCTGGAAATGAGGATCGCTGCGACAACGGCGAAAGAAGATAGAGGTTTCATTTGGCAAAAATTCGGATTTCGTTGAGGCCACCGCCGTGATTGGGGTCTCGCGGCAAGCGATCTGGATGGCGATAGTAACTGAGCCCCACGAGTTTGACATAGCGGGCATTCACGGCAGGGAAGGTGAAGGATTCAAATGGGAACTCCACTCCAGGTGGCGGCAGTTCCGGGATGCGCTGGAGTTCGGCTCGCAGGACCTCTTGGAAGTCTATGCCATCGATGGACGTCAGGATTTGGATTTCACGGAATCCCCGGTCGCCATAGGTTCGGTTGCGCGTGTTCTGAAGGTCGATGCGACCGATGGTTTCCGCGTTCAAAAGATCGACGGTGAATTCGCCAGCTTCGCCGTTAGGTGCCAGCCAGAATGACCAATCGCCAGGTAAGCCGGAGTCGTTCAAGCGGCCATCGGTGAGTGTGTGTGGAGGGAAAACATTGCCATGCATCTTCGCATAGAAGGCCGGGCTGGTGACGGGTTTGCCCAAGGCAAGATTTCCCACTTCCAAACTGCTGCTGCTGGAAGGTGGCAGTCTTCTGGCGGAATCGGCAAGATCGATCCTGTAGTCACCGAGTGTCGAGATGAGTCGCGTGTTTCCACGATCGCGGACGATGGCGAGTGAGTCGCCCGTGGAAAGTTTTTTCCGGGGCGTGTCTTCCGCAGGGATCTCGATTTCTCCATCGAAAACTTCAGTCAGGATCACCGGCCCCTCGACCCCGGATCCCACTGCGACGCCAAACTCGGTGCCAAGATCGGTGATGCGTCCGGCG
>JBILPN010000512.1:0-3277 GCA_044373865.1 Luteolibacter sp.
ACCACACGAGCAAGTCACCACCGCATTCGGATTGCTCACCTTGAAGCCCCCCTGCTGCAAATCCTCGGAAAAGTCGATCTCACTGCCACTCACAAACAAGGCGCTCTTGGGGTCGATCACCACGTTGACCCCGTTACTCGGCACCAAAATATCCCGATCCCGCGGCCCATCCACCAAGTCCATCTTATATTGCAGGCCTGAGCAGCCACCACCCACCACGGCAACCCGCAAGGCTCCATCCGGCCTCCCCTGCCGGTCCAACAAGCCGCGCAAATGCGATGATGCCCCCGCCAAAACCCTCACCAACTTCTCATTGCCAATCTTGTAATTCGCCGCTGCCTGCATGCCGAAAACCTGTCTCCCAATCCCCGTCGAGTCAACTTCCGCCTGCCTCACGCGCCAATGAATTTTCCCGACATCCTTGGAATCCGTGAAAAAATTCTGATCGTTCGAAATTTCCTCTAGACTTTCGCTAGAAATCTTGTTGAATTTTTCCGGCGTCCAATTGTATACAGAAGTGTAGCAACGCATCGCCACTCCCCCCCCTGGTCCAACTTCCCTTCCTCAGGCCCCCGGCTCCTGTGGCCACTGCCATGCATCGCTTTCGTTCCAAATCTATCATCAACCGCTTCCGACTCGTCGCCCTCCTCGTGTGCTTGAAGTTTCTACTTCTACCGACAGCGATTGCTCTGGCAGTGACCTCCATTGCACGCAGTGATATGGAGATGGTGATCCTCGCCCTTTGGCTTGGGGGCGCGGCCATCGTCCTCGTGATCATCCAATGGATCACCGCCGCAAGGACGCGCTGCCCGCTTTGCATGACCCCGGTGCTCGCGAAAAAAGCCTGCTCCAAGCACCGTCACTCGCGCCGGCTTTTTGGCAGCTATCGCCTCCGGGTCGCCACCTCGGTCCTCACCAGAGGCCGCTTCACTTGCCCCTATTGCAACGAGCCATCGGCCATGCAAGTGCGGCACCGCCAATCATAAGTCGCCCGCGCTTGGCCCTCAAGCGCCTTGGCCTAATTTTCCGCCCTGCAATTCATGGGATTGACAGGCGCGCGACTGCGGTAAAGTTTCCGCCCATGAATTTCACGACGAAATCGCTGCGGACCGCCCTGCCAATCATGGCGGCCTTGGCCTTGGCCAACTGCAACAAACCCGAGCCAAGCCCAGCACCCGAAGCGACCGCCGAGCCCTCTTCCCCGCCGGAAGCTCCTGCAAGCCCCGCTGCAACTCCTCCACCTTCTCCAACCAATAACACCATGCCTGAAACACCCGCCGACGTCCAAGCCGCGCCTGCCGATGCCATCAAAACCGCATCCGGCCTCGCCTCCAAAATCATCACTCCTGGCACCGGCGACGCGCACCCTGCCGCCGCAGACACCGTAACCGTCCACTACTCGGGCTGGACCACGGACGGAAAACTGTTTGATAGCTCGGTGAAACGCGGCCAACCCACGAGCTTCCCTCTCAACGGCGTGATCAAGGGCTGGACGGAAGGCGTGCAACTCATGGTCGTCGGCGAAAAACGCCGCTTTTGGATCCCCGCTGACCTCGCTTACGGCGAAAACCCCGGCGGCGGCCGCCCAGGTGGCCTGCTCGTCTTCGATGTCGAACTCCTCTCGATCAAACAAGCTCCCAAGCCACCTGCCGTCCCTGAAGATGTCAGCGCCGCTCCGGAAACTGCGGAAAAAACCGCTTCTGGCATCGCCTCACGCGTCCTCACTCCCGGCACCGGCAGCCAGCACCCGAAAGCCAGCGACCAAGTCAGAGTCCACTACTCTGGCTGGACGACCGACGGCGAGCTCTTCGACAGTTCGGTGATGCGCAATGAACCGATCGTTTTCCCTCTCAACCAAGTCATCCCCGGCTGGACCGAGGGCGTGCAATTGATGGTCGAGGGCGAAAAACGCCGCCTCTGGATCCCCGGCAAACTCGCTTATGGCGAAAACCCACCTCCCGGCGCTCCTGCGGGAACTCTGGTCTTCGACGTGGAGTTGCTCGAGATCGTGAAATGATCTTCTCGCCTTCCAAGTTGATGGCTGCCGCCTGCTTGTGCGGCTTCGCATCGTGCGCCGATCCAGTGGTGAATCCACCGGTCGGCGTCGCCGCTGCGGAACCGACCCAAGCCAAGCCGCCGCGCATGAACGGCCGGGGAAAAGTCACTTCGATCTCGCTCACCGACGCCTTCGCCCTGCAACAGACGGACCGCGCGCTCATCCTCGACGCCAGACCTGCGTTTTTCTACCACCTCGGCCACATCCCGGGAGCCAGCAATTTGCCAAAATCAAATGCGCTCGCCGCCATCACCAAACGGGAAACTGAAATCAAAACCGCCATCGCCGATGGGAAATCGATCATCGTGTATTGCACGAATTTCGCCTGCCCGGACGCACGCTCCGTCGCACGCCACCTCGCCAGTTTCGGATTCTCCTCCGCCACACTTACCGGCGGATGGGACGCATGGCAGGAAGGCGGGCTGCCCACCGAGTCTTCTCTCAATCCGTAAATCAACACACAACACCTCCATCCTTGTTACCCACCATGTCTTCATTTTCTAACGTCACCGTCGATTCCAAGGCCAACATCTACTTCGACGGCTCGGTCGTCTCTCACACGGTCCACTTTGCGGACGGCACCCGCAAAACCCTTGGCCTGATCTATCCCGGGAAATTCCACTTTGGCACCGCCGCTCCCGAGCGCATGGAAATCATCTCCGGCAGCTGCGAAATCATCCTCGACGGCTCCACCGAAACTCAGGTCATCGAGGCGGGCTCAGCCTTCGATGTCGCTGGCAACAGCGGCTTCACCATCAAGGTGAACGACGGAATCTGCGAGTATATCTGCTCGTTCCTCCCTGCGTAATGCCGCTGCTTCGGCTCAGCATCCCATCCGCGACGGTCCTGCTAGGCGCGCTTTTTCTCAGCGCCTGCGGGATCCGCCTGCCGGACGCCCCATCTCCGCACCCCGTTCCAAGCCGCCAGGAAGTCAGCTTCCGCGCAAGCTCTGCGCCCCACCAGGCCGAGACACCTGAGGTCATGGTCTGGCTGATCGCCGACAAGTTGCACACCGGCATGGTGTTCCCTTACGGCTGGCTCGTTGACTCGGGCTTTATCCCACCCGCGGGTTTTGGCTCGCCGAAATACGTCACACTCAGCTGGGGGGACCGCACCGCCTATGTGGAAAAAGGCCTGCATTCGCCCCTCAAGTTCGTTCGCGCGCTCTTCACTCCCACGCCCTCGGTCATGGAACTCATCCCCACCGACTGGGAAGTTGCC
>JBILPN010000511.1:0-3277 GCA_044373865.1 Luteolibacter sp.
CGGCGAAGGCATTTCCAAGGGCGAATTCGCCATGGATGAATTCAAGGATCTATCCGCTCACCTCAACGACCGCGACCACTGGCTGCCCATCTGGCACAACATCCGCAGCCAAATCATGCCTCCCTCAGACGAGGATCAATTCAGCACCGCGGAAAAACAAAAACTCCTCACCTGGATCGAAAAAGACGTCTTCAAACTCGACCCCACCAATCCGGACCCCGGCCGCGTGACCATCCGCCGACTCAACCGCGCGGAATACCAACATGCGATCTTCGACCTGCTCGGCGTCGAATACGACACCCGTGAAATTTTCCCAGCGGATGATACCGGTTACGGCTTTGATAACATCGGCGACGTGCTCTCCATCTCGCCGCTTTTGATGGAAAAATACATCGCCGCCGCCGACGAGATCGTTGCCCTGGCCCTGCCGGATGGAGCCGCCGCCCAAGTGCCACGCGTGGAGATCCCCGGGAAAAATTTCAAAAACCCCGCCGAACCCGCCGTCGATTCCGCATGGCTTCCCTTCGCCCAGCCACAGCAAATCCGCGTCGATCAGGAAATCCGCTGGGATGGGGAATACCAAATCAAGCTGGAGTATTCCATCCACGGAGCGAGCGAGGCCACCACCGACGAGGCGATCCTCAAGTTCCAAGCCGGGGGCGCAAAAGTCGGCCAAGTCACCCTCGGCTGGGACCAGCGCCGCGTGATCGAGCTGACGGGCACCGTCCCGCTGAAAAAAGGGCAACAAAGCTTTGAAATCAGCCTCAGCCCCGCCCACCGCCCCCTGCCTGAAGAGGAGGAACTCCACTTGAAAATCCAGCGCGTCATCCTCCAAGGCCCGCTCAGCGGCGAACAACAGGAATTTGCCAAAGGCTACCGCATGATTTTCGTCGATGGCGCCCCGCCCGCCGACACCGCAGCCAGTGACCGCTACGCCCGCAAAATCATGCGCAGCTTCGTCAGCCGCGCCTTTCGCAAACCGCTCGACGAGTCCACCATCGACCGCCTGATGGTCATCGTCAAAGAAGTCTCCCAGAAACCGGGAAAATCTTTTCAAGACGGCATCAAGCAAGCCATCGCCACCTGCCTCGCATCGCCTCGCTTCTTGTTCCGGGTGGAAATGCAGCCAGAACCGAACAACCCGAAAAAAATCATCGAGCTGGACGAATACTCTCTCGCATCCCGGCTCTCGTTTTTCCTCTGGGGCTCCGTGCCAGATGACGAGCTGCTCAGCCTCGCCTTCAACAAAAAACTCCGTGCCAACCTGAAGCCACAGGTGGACCGCATGCTCGCCGACCCACGCTCGCAGCGCTTGATCCAGAGCTTCGTCGGCCAATGGCTCCAAGCGCGCGATGTCGAGACGGTCGCCATCAGCACCAAGTCGATTCTCGGCCTCAGCACCAATCGCGACGCCGCACGCAGCTTCGACTCGCGCCTCCGCTCAGACATGCTCCAGGAAACCTTGATGCTTTTCGAGTTCATCCTCCGTGAAAATCGCCCTGCCGAGGAGCTCATCTCGGCGCGCTACAGCTTCCTCAACCAGCGCCTCGCCAAGTTTTACGGCATCGCCGGCGTCGAGGGCGACGAGTTCCGGCCGGTGGATCTCACCGAGCACCCAGAGCGCGGCGGGCTGCTCACTCAAGGCAGTTTCCTCATGGTCACCTCCAACCCGACTCGCACCTCGCCCGTCAAACGCGGACTCTTCGTGCTGGAAAATCTCCTTGGCACGCCTGCTCCACCCGCCCCGCCCAATGTCCCGGAGCTGGAGGAAGCCGCCGCCGCTGGAAAGGCCAGCCCGACCATGCGCGAAATGATGGAAATCCACCGCGCGAAACCTGACTGCCGCGGCTGCCACGCACGCATGGACCCGATCGGGCTCGGCTTGGAAAATTTCAATGCTCTTGGCCAATTCCGCACTCAAGAACACGGCAAGCCCATCGACACCGCCGGCCAACTCGTCACCGGCGAGAAGTTCAACGACGTCGCTGGCCTCAAGGAAATCCTCGCCAGCAAACGCAAGCAAGATCTCTACCGCTGCCTTTCGGAAAAATTGCTCACCTACGCGATCGGCCGCGGCGTGGAATACTACGACGCCACCACCATCGACCAACTCACCGAGCGCTTGGAAAAAAATGGCGGCAGCCTCCGCGAGCTCATCCAAGGCATCATCGAGAGCGCACCCTTTCAAATGCGCCGCGGCGACGATTGAGCCGCCGCGCCCGGTCCACACATTCTCCCCTTGAAAACTCAGGCATCCCGAAAGACACTGCCCGCGGCCATGGCGCACGCAACTACCCTCAATCTCAATCTTCCCGACTCCACCGGCCACTTCGGCCAATTCGGGGGCATGTTCGTTCCGGAAACGCTGATGGCCCCGCTCCAAGAGCTCGCCGTCGCCTACGCAGCCGCCAAGGCGGACCCTGCGTTCCACGCGCAACTCGACGACCTCCTCACCAATTACGTCGGCCGCCCCACCCCACTTTATTTTGCCGAACGCTGGACGGAAATGCTCGGCGGCGCAAAAATTTACCTGAAACGCGAGGACTTGCTCCACACCGGAGCCCACAAAATCAACAACGCAATCGGCCAGATCCTCCTCGCCAAACGCCTCGGGAAAAAACGCATCATCGCGGAAACCGGGGCCGGCCAACACGGTGTCGCAACCGCCACGGTCTGCGCGCGCTTCGGCATGGAATGCGTGGTTTACATGGGCGCGGTGGACATGGAACGCCAAGCGCTCAATGTCGCGCGCATGCGCCTGATGGGCGCGGAAGTCCGCGGCGTCACCGCCGGCCAAGCCACTCTCAAGGAGGCGGTGAATGAGGCGATGCGCGACTGGGTCGCCACCGTGGACCACACGCATTACATCCTCGGCTCGGCCCTTGGCTCGCACCCGTTTCCCATGATTGTCCGGGATTTCCACCGAGTGATCGGTGTGGAAACCCGCCGCCAAATCCTGGAAAAAGAAGGTCGCCTGCCTGAGCTTCTCGTCGCCTGCGTCGGCGGCGGCTCGAATGCAATGGGCATGTTCCACCCTTTCCTCGGCGACGAAGACGTCCGCATGATCGGCGTGGAGGCCGGCGGCGACGGAATCATCCCAGAACGCCACGCCGCTCGCTTCCAAGGCGGAAAACTCGGCGTCCTCCAAGGGACAAAAACTTGGCTGCTCGCCAATGATGACGGCCAAATCGAGCTGACTCACTCGGTTTCTGCCGGTCTGGACTACGCCGCCGTGGGTCCAGAACACGCTTACCTCCAAGACATTGGCCGCGTTGAA
>JBILPN010000513.1:0-3276 GCA_044373865.1 Luteolibacter sp.
GCTGAAAAACGACGGCTCGGTGGTCACTTGGGGGAACAACGTCGCTGGCGGGGATTCGTCCACGGTTGCCGAAAGTCTGAGCTGGGGTGTCGTCAAAGTTTATTCGACGGTGAATGCCTTTGCCGCCCTGAAAGGCGACGGCTCGGTGGTCACTTGGGGTGTTTCTGACTATGGCGGAAATTCTTCCAGCGTCACCGAAAGCCTGAGCTCGGAGGTCACCGCGGTTTATTCGAACCAATACGCCTTCGCCGCGCTGAAAATCGACGGCTCGGTGGTCACCTGGGGTGTAGCCTCCTTCGGCGGCACCGGCGGCCCCGCCAATATCGGTGGGCCGGTGCCTCCCATCCTGCCGCTCACGCTCCATGTGCGCCTCGCCGCGACGGCTCCTTTGGGTGCGGTCGCCGGCAATCTCACGATCTCCACCACGGATGCCACCACTCAAATCGTCGCCCTTAGCGGCACGGTTACCGACGAGCCTGCCTACACGCATCAGCAGCAGTGGCGCTTCGCCAACTTCGGCAGCTACGCCTCCGAAAATGCCGCCGCGGACGCCGCCGATCCGGACCACGACGGCCTGAACAATCTGCTAGAATACGCCCTCGGCCTGCCCCCTAACGCCTCGGGCACGCTTCCCGCCAGCCTCGCTCTCAATGGTGCAAATCTGGAATACACCTACTCCCGCAGCATTGCTGCCAAGGACAACGGCGTCACCTATCAGATCGAGTGGAGCGACACCCTCGAAGCCGGTAGCTGGAGCACCGAAAATGCAACCGAGGAAATCCAGTCCACCCAAGACACGCTGGAGACCGTGAAAACCACCATCCCGGCCGGTAACAACGGCAAGCGTTTCCTCCGCCTGCAGGTCGCCGCCGCCGGGAACTGACCGGGAATCCGATTTGTCTGGGAATTTAAATGCGGGAATTTGAATGGGCAAAAAACGATTGGCAGCCAGTGGCACGAAGCGCACCAGCGGCGCATTTTCGGAGCGCTGGAATCGGTTGGAATCGCCACGAAGACAAGCGTCTGACGCTTTTGTGCCGATGACCGTTGCGCGCGGAAAGCAGGATTTGCGCGCGCAGGCCTCGCTGGCGGACGACGTGGCCCCCTCACCGGCTATCCATGGAGCAGCCTGCCGAGCTACATCAAAAGGAACGGGCCGGAATGGCTGGTCATGGAGCGGGTTTAGTTCGGACCGAGGACATAGGTAACAAGTTAACCGACCACATCGGTTACACATCAGACTGGGCGGATGCCCTGGAAAAATGTGTTACCGATGGAACAGAAACAACAATTTGTGAGTTTGGCAGGGACGAATCGTTTTACGGTTACGGATCTCTGCTTGGAGTTCGGGATTTCCCGCAAAACGGGCCACAAGTGGCTTTCACGGCATGCCGTGGGCGGCATGAAAGCGCTCGAAGAGCACAGCCGTGCGCCCAAAAACGTGACCTGCACCGACTTCCGCAGAGGTCGTTCAAAAGGGTCAGTCCCAAATAACAGACATTGACGGTTGGCTGTGGTCGTGGAGGAGTTGCGTATGGCAAGACCATTGAGATATGAGGCGGCGGGAGCGCTTTACGACTTGATGGCGCGTGGAGATTGCGGAAAGAATGTGTTTGAGGAGGACTGCTTTGTGTGGACCGATCTGCTGGAGAAGGTGCATGAAAGGTTCGGCTGATGGGTGCTGATGGGTAATCATTTTTACCTGTTGCAGGAAACCCCAGAGCCGAATTTGGTGGCGGGGATGAAATGGATGCTTGGTGTGTATTTCTAGGGTTGAAATCGGCGGCGACAGCGTAAAGGCCATGTGTTTCAAGAGCGCTACAAGTCGATGGTGGTGAATGGAGAGGAGGCGGACGGGAGCTATTTCAAAATCGTGGCGGATTACATTCATCTCAATCCGCTACGTGCGGGGTGGGTGGGAGAGAATCCCGGGAAACGGCTGCGGAGTTGGCGCTGGAGTAGTTTCGGGGCCTACGCCGGAGGCAAAGTCCCCGGTTGGCTGGAAACCGGTCGGGTGCTGCATGCGTTCCAGCTTTCCGAGGATGGGCGGGGAGAGCGGGTATATGCGCGATATTTGGAGGCACGTGCGAAGGATCGGAAGGGAGTGATGTCCGATGAGGCCTTGGTGGAATTGCGGCGAGGTTGGTATCTGGGTGAGCGGGCGTTTGGAGAAAAGGTTTTGGAGTCGATCAAGGCGGTGGGCGGGAAGAGGAAGAGGAGCAGCGTTGAGGGTGCGGCGGCCAAAGCGCATGACGAAGCGGAGGCGGAACGGTTGGTGGTTGCGGCATTGGTACGGAATCGCACGGCTCTGGCAAACCACTGGGTCGCGGCGCGACAGGGAATGGGGCACGAGGTGAGCGTCACGCGAGCGGTGAGGCGATTCAGAGAGGATCCGAAAGCAACCCGCAAGCTGAAGGCGCCTGAGCGGAAGCTGGGAATCCGGTGAACTTCGGTCACAGGAGCGCGAGCGGACCAGTTACGAAGACAAACCCTCCAGAAGAAGGGAGGCAATGTCTGTTATTTGGGACTGACCCTGTTGATTTGGGACTGACCCTGTTGACGTCACTGACCCTGTTGACGTCAATGACCCTGTTGACGTCAATGACCCTGTTGACGTCAATGACGTCAATGCTTGTTAGCCGGGACTGACCGTATTGACTGCCCTATCGACTGACCCTATCGACTGACCCTATCGACGCGGCTCATCGCCTCGCGCCTTTGCTTATCCGGGCAGCTGCGATCAAGAACGCAGCTGCCGCCAAGCCGTCCAGCCATTGCCACACCTCACGGGAAAACCGGATTGGAAGAATTGGATTAAAGAGCACAGCCACCGCCACGAGCAACCATCGGAAGTCAGACTGGATCTTCAGCGCCCCGTATAGTGCGCAGCCGCACACAAACCAGCGGGAGAGCTGGTATACCCCGAGACTCCCGAAGGAGACGAAGGCCAGCACCGCGCACCAAACACCTGCGGCAAGCAAAACGGTTTTCAGCCTCATCGTCCCCCTAGGATTGCCAATTAAGGACGAAAGGCAAGACCTCTAGCATGGAAGGCAACTAGTGCACATTTTAGGACACACGTGAAACGTGTTGAAAGTGTAGACCTTTGAATATCAGAGTGGTGGAGCGTAGCGGATTCTAAACTACGAGAGACAGAAATAAACAAATTTCGAAAGCAACCCGCAGGCTGAAGGCGCCTGAGCGGAAGCTGGGAATCCGGTGAACTTCGGTCACAGGAGCGCGAGCGGACCAGTTACGAAGACAAACCCTCCAGAA
>JBILPN010000045.1:0-11290 GCA_044373865.1 Luteolibacter sp.
TCAGCAGCTTGCGCGGGTTGTTTCCCGCCTCCGCCAGTTTTTCCCGCAGTTCGTCGAGGAAGAGTGGATTAAGCACCTTGAGGATGTTCGGCACGCTGGTGTAGTGCATGCCGAGCGCGCCGCGCTCCTCGTCATCCGCCACGGCCTGGATCATGGAGCCGAAGATGTCGGGATTGATTTTTTGCCATGGCAGCTCGCCGACCTTGAGCAGGTAGGCGCGGGCGATCCTGCTGAAGCGGGGAACCTCGACGCTGCCCGTAAAGAGACCACCGTTCACATAGGGGAAGACATTTGCCCAACTGCGGATTCCCGCTGCGTCCCGGTGGAAGCTGCTGATTTTTCCCTCGTGCCGGATGGGGATGTTCATGGCACGGAAGAGTTCAGAAATCACCTCGCCCGTCTTGGACGGGTCTCCCACGCTCATCTGCTCCACCGTGGAGCTGAACAAGCCTTCCCCATGGAAAATGTCCGTGTCCTCCGCAAAGAAGCAGAAGATCAGCCGGGCCATGAAGTGGTTCAGGTCTTCTCGCCGCGCGGCGGTGGCCCACTCCGGATTGTCCTTGAGCAGCTCGATGTAGAGCCGGTTCAAGCGGCCGGTGGCCTTGATGTCGAAGGAGCTTTCCCGGATCTGCTTGACCGTCGTGATCCCGGCCAGCGGCAGGAAATAGCCGAAGTGGTCGGAAAACTCCGCATAGGAGCAGACGATGGGTTCATCGTCATCGGCCAGGTTCTCCGCCTCGATGGTCTCGCCGTCGGTGGCGAGGATGAACTTGGCCTTGTGCCGCGCCGTCGCCGGACTTTCCCGCAGCGCCTTCAGGGTTTGCGACACCTCACCTGGCGCACAGACCTTGAGGTGGATGTTGTTGCGCTGGAGGACGCCGCCGAGGTCGGATTTGTTCGAGTCGCCGCTCCGCAGCTTCTTGAGGGTCGTTTCCTTGTTTCCGAAAGCCTCCAGAAACTGCAACGGGAAGTTTTCCGGCTGGAACGGCTGCTCCATCAGCGCCGAAACGGCATCGGCGATCTCAACGGCGTTCATGGAGCGCATTGTGGGAAGCTGCCGGGTCGAGCGAAAGACTGAAAATCTGAAAATCCGCAAATCTGAAAGGGTGCGGCGGAACGGCCGCGCCCTTGGAGCAGGTTTCACATCCCCATCGCCCGCGTCAGCGGGAGGCCGAAGGTCTTGCGGATGGGGTGCTTGGTTTCCTGGGAGTGGGGCCACACGGCGTCGGCGTGCTGGATGTAACCGCTTTGGGGGATAGGCAAGGGCGTCTCAAATGGGTATTAACGTGTCCAGCTACCCCCCTTGTGCATCCTTTCTGACGCGACAATATTTTGACCTCGCTCAAAATGTGATTTACATTGTATCCACAATGTAGTTGAATACCACGAATTTGCGCGATAGGCAGGCACTCGAATCGCAGGCTAGAATCGCGCAGCTTTAAATTTTTAAACCCATGAAATCTCCACACTCACCCCGGCACTTTAGTGCCCGCAAGCTAAGACCCCGCGGTTTCGCGCTCATTGTGACGCTATCGCTGATGATTTTACTGACGGTTGTGGCGGTGGGGCTGTTGACGCTTTCCAGCATCAGTCTGCGTGCGTCCACGCAGCACAGCGATTTGCAAGCGGCGCGTGCCAATGCGCGGCTTGCGCTGATGTTGTCGATTGGGCAATTGCAGAAATTTACAGGTCCGGACCAGCGCATCACCGCCCCGGCGGACCAGCGCAGCACGGGTGACGGCTCGCAGTCTTCTGCCGCGCAGGTGAACCGGCAGTGGACGGGGGTTTTCAATTCATGGCCTGCCACTCAGGAGGCTCGGCCGGACGCCGAGGCACGGTTCCTGACCTGGTTGGTTTCCGGGGATGCGAGCAAGGTTGCGGTTGATACCGCTGCAGACACGGCAGCGGCGGCGGACACCATCGAATTGGTGGGAACTGGCACGCTTGGCAGTGCCGCGACAGGCCAAGTGAAAGTGCCGATCATCAAGCTCGCTCAGCGCAACGGCCGAACGGCGCGGCTGGCATGGTGGGTGGGCGACCAAGGGCAAAAAGCGGCTATTTCCAATCCGCTTCCTCCCACTGGGGTGGCATTGGGCACCTTGCGCAACAATTTGCAAGCCGCTCCCCGAAGTGCCGCTGAGTTGGCAAAAATCGGAGCCACCGTGCCATTTGCGGCGCTCGCTGCGGATGATGCGCGCCTGCCCAAGATCACCAGTTGGAAGCAGGCGGAGTTTCTCGCCACCGCTCCCGCCGCGCCCCGTGGGCTTTTCCATGATCTTGTCCCCTCGTCCACGGGCTTGCTGACGAATGTGCGTGAAGGAGGTTTTCGCAAGGATCTTTCCCTCCAACTGGAGCGCCCTGCCTCCACCGCTCCGAGAGATCCGCTCTATCGAGTTGGCAGCGAAAATGGCATCAACCTGCAAGAACTTTGGGGCTATTACAATCTCTACAAGGTGATCTCACGCTCGGGCACGCCCACCTTCACCACCGGTTCCGGTGAGCGGATGGCCGCGCGCACCCCTTACCTCCAAGTCGCCAGCGGCCCGGCAGCTTGCCAGGTGGACGACAATTTCTACTACAAGCAGCCGGTGATCATCAGCTATCAGTTGGTGCTCTCCTTCAAGACGGTGAAAACCCCGGTCGGCGCGGCAACGGTCAACCGTCTGAATGTCGTGGCGGACCCGATCATCACGTTTTGGAATCCGCTCGATGTGCCGGTCTCCATTCCCGTCGCCTCGTTCATGTCCATCAAGTATTGGCAGGTTCCTTATGACCTCTACATCGGGGTGAATGGTGCCACCCCGCTGCGGTATCCACTCGCGGCTTCCCTCGTGGGTGCGCGGACAGACGCGGCGGGAAATATGACGACATCCGGGGATTCGAACTTCCTCAGCCTGCGAGCCGGCGAAACCCAGCAACTCGTCTTCAAGCCCGGAGAAGTCATCAAGATCTCCCAAAAAGGCGCTCCGGGTGCGGCGTCGAGGCACAACCTCCCGGGTAGCGCGGGATTCTTCTACGAAGAGGGCTACCCACTGCCCGTGCGCGATCTGCTCGGCAATTATCTCGACCTTAAAACCGACAACGACGTCATCAGCTACGAGGCTAGGCCGAACAACATGACCGCCGGAAAAACGCTAAGCAGTGGCAACTGGCTTCCCGGGGCGAAGACCGTTCACACCCGCCATTTCTCGCTCAGCCACCACGAATACTACATCGGAGCCGACCGCGACCCCGCGAACAGCGGCAACGTGAGCCTCGGCATCGGGGGAATGTTCATCGACTGGGATTTCGGCAACAAGCGCGTCGGAATCAGTGAAAACCGCGGCATTGCGGCACCGGGTGTGGCTGGCACCAAGCCGCCCTCAGAGCGCCTCTACGCCGACCGTTTCCCTCAGATTTTCAAGCCGATCACTCCAGCGGACAGTCGCCCCTTGAGCGCCCTTGAGCTTAATTCCAACAAGGCCCCCTTCATGCTATTGTCCTACGAGGCCAAGACGGAAAATGGCTCCGCCTCCGGCACACGCTTCCTGTCTCGCTTCAACCCGAAGGCGCTGCACGTGGATTTCTACGACTTATCAGAAAGCGAGCGCGACATCCTCCCCTACGAATTCCGAGCGGAGCCGCTCTTCAGTTGGAAGAACCGCAGCATCGAAACCAGCACCCAGGGCCAAGCCTATTATGGCGGCGGCATGAGTGCGGAATTCGGCTCTAACTTTGTGACGACCCACTCCGTGCCTCGCGAGCCGCCGGTCTCGCTGGCTGCCTTCCAGCATTCCTTCGCCAATGGATTTGAAACGACGCGGCCGAAGTATGGCTACGGCACGCTCAATGCGCGTGAGCCGATGTTGCCGCAAATTTCCCACGCGATTGGAAATTCCATGGCGCCTCCCATGCTGGCTGCGGACCGCACCGAGGGCAGCATGGCCGGTGGGCGCGCTTTGGCGGACCATTCCTACCTGGCCAATCGCGAGCTTTGGGACACTTGGTTCCTCTCTGGCATTGCCCCGCAGAGCAGCAACAGCCACCCTGCAACGATCACGCAGAAGAACCTCGCCTCCGCCTTTTTTGGTGGCAGCAAGAAGTTGCCAGTGGTCCGATACCGCCCGGTTTTGGATGGGAAAAGCCCGACAGACGTCGTGAACTCTCTTTTCTCGGGCACCACCTCCAGCGCGGCAGGCATCCGCAATGTGGCTAGCCACCTGCGTGTGGATGGGCTTTTCAACGTGAATTCGACTTCCATCGAGGCTTGGAAGGCGATGCTCGGCTCGCTGAAAGGCCGCCAAATCGTCGTGCGAAATGCCGCAGGTGCGGAATCCATTGTTTCCAATGGCGACACACCGGTGGCCAATTTCGCCTCGCCGGAAAACCTCATCGCCAAGGGAAAAGGCAGTGTGGATGTGAAGGAGGCGGATCAATGGGTCGGCCGCCGCAGCCTCTCGGATGATGAAATCGACTCGCTGGCACGTGCCATCGTGAAGGAGGTGCGCAAGCGTGGGCCATTTCTCAGCCTAGCGGATTTTGTCAACCGCCGCGTCGGCACGGATCGTCAGCTGGCACGTGCCGGGGCGATTCAAAATGCTTTGGATTCCGCCGATGTGCCGATCAATGCCGCGTATAACAGCGGGCGGTCGGTGAGCACCAGCACCGCCAACCGCTTTTCCTTCAAGGAGGCCGAGGAGGGCCCACTGGCCTACGGCAGCGCCGGAGTGGTCAAGCAGGCAGACATCCTCACCCCTATCGCGCCAGTTCTCTCGGCACGCTCAGACAGCTTCATCATCCGTGCCTATGGCGAGGCGGTCGATGCCACGGGGAAAGTCACCGCGCGCGCGTGGTGTGAGGCGGTTGTCGAGCGGGATCGTAATTTCATCGACCCAGAAGATCCTGCTGAAACGGCGATCCTCAATCTCACGCGCGAGGCCAACCGACTGTTTGGCCGTTCTTACCAACTTGTTTCCTTTCGCTGGCTAAATTCTGCGGAAGTCTAATCCTCCATCCCATGCACCTCCGCCTATTCTTATTCCTTGCCTGCATCTGTCCGGCGTTCCTTCACGCGCAATCCGCAGGATCCGCCGAGCTGCAAGTGCGATTCCTCGCCGAGCGCTCGCCAAGTGATCTTGGCGACGTGGTGCTCGCCGTCGGTGAAGTCCGGACTCCGCCGTTCAAGCTGCCGATCAACCACCTCTCTGCCGCGCAAGCTCCGCCGGCACGTGTCTTCAATGTTTGGTCCGTCACAAAAAACATCTCTCTAGCCAAAGTCGGGCTGCCGGAGAAGGGGAAATCTTTCATTGTGCTTCTCGTTCCCTCCCCTGCCGGTGGTTACAACCCCGTCATTATTTCAGCGGAAGATCCCGCGTTCAAAGCAGGTGATGTCTATTTCTACAACCATGCCGACAAGCCGGTTCTAGGCTATGTTGGCAGCGCCAAGTTTGTGCTGGATGCCTCCAAGGGCACGGTGCTCCGTCCGGCTGGGGCGAAGGAAAATCTTTACTACGACGTCGGCTTCGGTGTCCGTGAAAAAGAGGGCGATCGCGTGCTTTCGACCACGCGCTGGCCGATTGACAAGAACATGCGTTCCTATGTCTTTTTCTTCCTCAATCCCACAAGCCAGCGGCTTGATTTCCGTGCGGTTGACGAGTTTATGCCTCCCACCAAGGCCGCCAGTTAGTGCGCAGGATGCCGCTCCCCTGAGAGCGGCGGTGTTACGTCGTGGGGCAGGTCTTGTCTGCTGATTTCAAGCCTGCGGCCTCCAGGGTTTGGCAGTTGGTGTTCTGCAATTTCCCTGGCTTGCTTCCGGGCGATTGCGGTTGGGGTGGGAAGTTCACACGGCGAATTGGAGAGGATATTTGGCATTGAGCAATAAGCTATTTGCACAAATCAAGGCGATTTTCTGTTAGTTGCTTCGGCAGGCAAAGCTTGAATTTCTCCCCCTTCATTGGAGTAACGCATTCGGGTGAATTGTGTCTCACCTGAGTTCTGGTCATTTTTGACACAGCCTACAGAGGTTTAATCGATTTTCCGCAGGCTGACACTCGCTCTTAAACCCAATTTAAGTCCCTAGATTCAAACCCATGAAGCCCAAAGTCTCCCGCCTTCTTTTCACAGCTCCGATTTTTATAAGTCTTCTAGGTCATGTCTCCGCTGCGGACATCACCAAGAGCGACAATCTCAACAATTTGAATTTGGGAACGTCTTGGGCACTTGGATCGGTTCCAGGTGCTAACGATTTCGCGGTTTGGAATAGCTCTGTGCTCGGTGCAAATACGACCTTGCTCGGCGCGAACTTAACTTGGAAAGGAATCAAAATCTTGGATCCGGGTGGTCTCGCCACGATCGGAGCGGGCAGCACGCTGACCTTGCTCGGCGGCGGCATTGACATGAGCGCGGCCACGCAGGATCTCACCATCAACGCCGGCATCGCGCTGGGCAATACCACCAACGGCTCGTTTGCACAGACTTGGGACGTCGCGACAGGCCGGACACTGACGGTCGCTGCCGTTCCCGTCCGCAATGCCAATGCCAACAACCTCAGCGTCGGCGGCGTTCTCAACATCACTGGTGCAGGCACGACCAAGATCGGCACCGTCGCAAGCGCCTTGATCGTCGATGGCGGCGGCAACCCTTTTGTTACGATCAACGCCAATGATTGGGCGGCCACGGATGCCACGGGTAAGGTCATTGCGGCGACCTATGTCAACTTCGCGTCAGCGGGTGCCCTCAGCGGCGCGGGGAACTACAATGTTACGGGCAGCGGTGCATTCACCATGAATGCGCAAAACCCGGCCAGCGTGCGCTTTGACAACACCGGCGGCGCGGTCACCGTCGCAATGACGAGCACCAACACCCTCCGCGGCGTGCTCATGAGCAGCGGCGCGCAGGCTGTTGCCATCAACAGCAATTTCATTCGTCCGAACCGCGTCAGCACGGCCGGCGCGACGATGAGCTTCATTCAAAATAGCGTTCTCGGCGACCTGACGATCCAGTCCAACATTTCGAACGCTTCTTCGAGTACTCCAGTGGCTGTCACGAAATCTGGCATCGGCAAGATGATCTTCACCGGTGGCATGAGTTACTCCGGCCGGACCTTCATTCATGAGGGCACGCTGCAAATCGGTGCAGGTGGCACCGCTGGCTCGCTGGCATCGACGGCGGAAATTTTCAATAACGGCAATTTGACCTTGAATCGCAGCAATGCGGTTTCTCTCAGCAATGTCATCAGCGGCACTGGCAGCTTGACCCAAGCTGGCGGCGACACTCTCACGTTGAGCGGAATCAATACCTACACGGGTGCGACGAACCTGAATGCCGGCACTGTCGCCTTCAATGCGGCCACCAATCTTGGCTCTGGCGGGGCGATCAACTTCAATGGCGGCACCCTGTTATACGGTGGGAGCCACACCACCGACATCTCCAGTCGCGCGATCAGCGTCGGCGCAGGTGGCGGAACGATCAACACCGGCGGCAACGAAATCACGTTTGCCAGCAGCATCGGATCCAGCGGAGCAGGTGGCTTGACTAAGTCTGGCGCAGGCACGCTGACCTTGAGCAATGGTAGTAGCTACAGTGGGAATACGATCATCAGCACGGGTGCGGTGGTTGCGAATGGTAGCATGGCTGGCGGGGCATCTGTTGGAAATGGTGCGAGCCTTGGTGGCGCGGCCACCTATGGCGGCACGATCACCGTGAACAGCGGCGGGATCATCGCCCCCGGCAACAGCGTGGGCACGATCACCACCAACGCACTTACCCTCGGCAGCGGCTCGATCCTGAACTTCGAGTTCAACACCAGCCCGGCGAACGATTACATCAACGTCACCGGCAGCGGTGGACTCACACTCAATGGCGGCGGTTTCAACCTTTATGTCGAAGGCGGCGAGTCCCCGTTCAGCACCAATGGCAGTTATAATCTGATTGGCTACACCGGCGGCATCAGCGGCACCGGTATCGGCGCACTCAGCGTGCTGAATCCGCAGCCCGGCAAAAACTATACTTTTGGCAGCACGGAATCGAACGTCACTCTTGGGATCGAAGCTGCGGGCTTTGTGTCAAATTGGAATGTTGGCGCTGGCGGCAGTTGGGGCACTGCGGACAACTGGAGCGCCGGGGTGCCGGATGCGGTAGGCGCAACTGCCAATTTTACTTTTGCCATTGGAGCACCTGAGACGGTCACGCTCGACGGTACCAAAACCGTCGGGGGACTTTCCTTGGACAGTGCTCAAGGTTACACGATCGCCGAAGGATCGGGCGGCACACTTACCCTTGATCATGGTGCTAGCCAGGCGAACATCATCGGGACCACCGGCAGTCACACCGTCAGTGCGGCCGTCGCACTTCATTCAAGTACTGTCGCGGCCATCGGAAGTGGCTCCACGCTTACGGTTTCTGGCGCGGTCGGCGGCTCCTCAAACCTCACCAAATCTGGTGCTGGCACGCTCGATCTGACGAACACAAGCAATAGCATGTCCGGCGACGTGAGCGTCGCCGGTGGCACGCTGGGCTTCGCAGCCGCTGGCAGCCTTGGCTCGGGGACCAACATCGCTCTCGAGAGCGGCACCTTGCGCTACAACGCCGGCAACACGGATGATATTTCCACCAAAACCATCACTCTCTCAGCCGGTGGTGGCACCATCAACACCAACGGCAATGATGTGACATTTGCTAACGCCATTGGCAACTCCGGCATCGGTGGGCTGACGAAGGCAGGTGCGGGAACTCTCACCTTGGGTGGGATGAATACGCAAACCGGTGCCACCACCATCACCGGCGGCACGCTCGCCATCAGCAGCAACAGAAACCTTGGTGATGGCACCACGGGTGCGGGTCTCACGCTCAATGGCGGAACCTTGCGCACCTCGGCGACCCTCGCTCTCGACAACGCTGGCGCGAATTTCCGCAGCGTCACCATCAGCGCCGGCGGTGGCACGCTGAGCACGGACTCGGCCACCACGCTGACGATTGGCGGCTCGGTCAGTGGCAGCGCGGAACTCACGAAGTCTGGCGACGGGCTGCTAGTTCTTTCAGGCAATAATTCCACAACCCTGAGCAGTGCGATTAGGGTCACTGCTGGCACTTTGCGTGCGGGTGGCACACAAGCCAACGGCACTTTGGGGCTGGGCACCGGCGCGATCAGTCTGGGCAATGGCACCACACTTTCGTCGAATGGCGTGGGAGCCTCGGATAATGCCACGAGCTATGGCAACCTGACCAATGCCCTCTTTGTCGCCAGTGGCAATACGGCCAATCTCGCGCTGGCGAAACGAATCACGATCAGCTCCACACTCACTGGTGCTGGTACGCTCAATGTCGGTATTGATGGCAACCGTCAGGACTACCAAGGCAACTGGGGTGCCTTTACCGGGCAGATCAATCTCACCGGTGCTGGCGAGTTTCATATCGCGAATTTCCAAAACAATGTCTTCAACAACTCCAAGCTTAACATCGGAGCAGGGGTTCATGTTTTTCAGACGTTCAACCCTGCCACGGGTACTGGAACGGAGACGGTGCAAAACATTGGTGAACTCTCCGGTGCGGCAGGCTCCATTCTCGGCGGTCAGCCAGTGGGCGGGCGTTTTGTGAATTGGAGCGTCGGTGGACTAAATACCAACTCGAGCTTCTCCGGAACGATTCAGAACGATACGGATTCCACCAATGGCTTTGGCGAGGCGAAGCTCACCAAAGTGGGCACCGGCACGCTCACTCTCGGCGGGACCAGCACCTACACGGGTGTCACCACGGTTTCCGCCGGAACTCTCCTCGTGAACGGGGGGCTCGGGGATACTGCTGTGGCGGTGAATAACGGCGGAACCCTCGGTGGTTCCAATGGCTCCATCGGTTCTGCAAGTGCATCCGTGACGGTGAATTCCGGTGGCACCCTAGCTCCTGGCAATTCTGCTGGAACGTTAACAGTGACTGGATCCACCACCTTGAACTCGGGTTCCACCTACGCTTATGAATACACGGGCAATGCCACTGCGGCAGACTTGCTGGACGTGAATGGGACGCTCACCATCGACACGGGAGCGATCCTAACCCTGCTCGATCTTGGAACTTACACGCTGGGCGACAAGTTCACCTTATTCGCCTACGAATCGCTCATCGGAAGCTTTGGTGCGTATGCAGATGATCAGGAATACTCCTTCAACGGCGGGGCATGGATGTTCAACTACAACGACACCACTGCCGGTGTGAATGGCGGATCAATCACGGGTGGTGTGGGAAGTGGCTTCGTCACAATCACCGCTGTGCCTGAGCCAAGTGCGGCGATGCTCGCCGGCGGCTTGGGGATGCTTGGCTTGCTGCGTCGCCGCCGGGAGGCCTGATACTTTTCCGACTGAAGAGATTTTCACCGGAACGACGGGGTTGCCAATGGGAGCTTTGGCTTGCGTTGGTGGAAAATGAAAACGCCCTCTCCGGCTGGAGGCCGGGAGGGCGCATTGGAATGTGATGGGTGGGAGGTCCCCTGCCCTGTTCTCGATGCTTAGAAGTGGATCGCGTGGCCCTCAGCGGCGAGAGTCGCCTCGTGGATGACCTCGCTCATCGTTGGGTGGGCGTGAATGGTGGCGTGGATTTCTTCGGCGGTGAGCTCTTGGTCGAGCGCGAGGCCCATTTCTGCGATGAGCTCCGTGGCGTTTTCACCAATGATGTGCGCACCAAGAAGTTCACCGTGCTTTTTGCCGAAGAGGAGCTTGGCAAACCCATCGGGCTCGCCGGAGGCAATCGCTTTGCCAATGGCGACAAATGGGATTTTTCCGACCTTGTATTCAATGCCTTCCTCCTTGAGTGCGCGCTCGGTCTTGCCGACGGAGGCGACTTGGGGGTGGCAGTAGGTGCAACCGGGGAAGTTGTTGATTTTACGTGGCTTGTGGCCATCAATGTAGAGACCCTCAACGGCTTGGACGGCTTCAAACGAGGCGGTGTGTGCAAGCCATGGCGGGCCCGTGATGTCGCCAGCAGCATAAACTCCGGGGATGGAGGTTTCGTAACGTGCGCCGACGTTGATGTAGCCGCGCTCGGAGAGGGCCGGTTGTTGGCCGCCGGGAAGGACGGGCTGGATGCCGATGGCGACGAGGCAGACCTCCGCTTGGATGGTGCCCTTTTCTTTGGGGCCATCGACCGTGAGTTCCACGTGGGTGCCCTTGTCCACCATGGCGGTGATCTTGGTGTTGGTGAGGCAGCGGATTCCTTGCTTGATGAGCGATTTTTCCAAGGCGTCGCCAACCTCGTCGTCCTCGACAGGAAGGATGCGCGGAGCCATTTCGATGAGAGTGACCTTGGTGCCGAAAGCGTTGTAAAT
>JBILPN010000514.1:0-3269 GCA_044373865.1 Luteolibacter sp.
GACGGCGGACCAGTGGATCTGGCCAGCGAGGGAGGGATTGTCGGCGACGGGCAGGATCTCGGCCTAGACGGTGGGAGGGGTGAGTTTGGCGCGGGCCTTCACTGCGGGGACGATAGGTGAGCCCGCCGATGCATTGCCCGTAGATGTAAGAGAAAACGGCTCGAAGTGAACCCCGCATTACGGCGGGATTAAGGGCTCATGTTACTCAGGCCTTCTTGATCGTTGGAACCGAGCCGGAGACCCGTGTTGCCAAATTGTTGCCAAAAAGAAGCTTTGAAGAAATTTCTTTTCGTAAGTGGCTTAAAATGAGGATGGTGCGCGATACTGGGTTCGAACCAGTGACCCCCTCCGTGTCAGGGAGGTGCTCTACCACTGAGCTAACCGCGCATAAGCCGTCCCCATGTCGGGGCGGGCGAAACTAGGACGGGTGGCGTGTGTGATGCAACCCCTTTTTTCGTGAAAAAGACGGGAGATCCGGAGATCTCCCGCCATGACTCGTCTAGCTGCCAAGCGCCAGCGCATGGACATGACGCTTGGCGGCCAGTGAGTGTGGGCCGAATTAGGCTTTTTTCGCGGTTTTCTTTGCCGCTTTTTTGGCAGGAGCTGCTTTTTTCGCAGGAGCTGCTTTCTTTGCGACGGTCTTCTTCGCGGCTTTGGTGGCAACTTTCTTCGCGCTTTTCACAAGCTTCTTCGCGGCCTTGGCGGCAACTTTCTTCGCGGCTTTCTTCGCTACCTTTTTGACGGGAGCGGATTTGGCCGGGGCTTTGGGGGCCACTTTTTTCGCTGCTTTCTTAGCTGGGGCTGGTTTGGCCGCGGCTTTGGTTGCAACTTTCTTCACGGCTTTTTTGGCGGGCTTGGCCGCGGCTTTCTTTGCTGTTTTTTTTGCAGCCATAGTCTTATGTCGTTTGAGTTCGCGTTCGATGTTTGTTTTCTCTTCTGGCGTCAATGTGCCGGTGGAGAGGATAGCGAGAACGGCCTCATCGAGGCGTCCTCCAAAAGTATTTGTTAGGAAATCGTGGGTTGCGCGCCGGATGATCAGTTCCTGTGGATAGGTGGGCTCAAAGACATCCGCCCGTCCGCTTCGGGACCTTCTGACGAGGCCTTTCCGCTCCAAGCTCTGCATCACGGAGAGGACGGTGGTGTAGGCCCGTTCCTTTTCATCCGGCATGGAATCTTTTACTAAAGATACCGTAGATGGTCCTTGATACCAGAGGACCGATAGGGCTTGGAGCTCTAAATTGGATGGATGGATAGGTAGCGCCATTGGTGTCAAATCCCTTCGCTAGCGACGATGTAAGGATTCTCCCTAAGTTCCGTCAAGCTGGAAGATGCGGAAATTTAGCAAATCCGAAATATTTTTACGGATTTGCGATAAGATACTAGAAGCGTAGTGGATAAAAATCCAGGGCTATTCTGGTGCGCGAGGGGCTGCCGGACGGGCAATCTGAGGGTCGATTTTTTGCAGCGCGGTCCAGAGTGCCGGGTCGGCCGGGTGGCCGTTGAAAAGGACATTTCCCGTGGTGGAGATGATGACGAAAATTGGCAACTGTTGGACGCGGAGCTGCTGTGTGAAGGGGTTTTCTTTAGAATCGATCAACCAAGCGCCCGGCGGATGGTTGCCGAGCGGGCGGATCATGGCCCGCGCGTCCGCAACGTGTTGTGGTGCGTTGTCCGGCAGAATGGAGACCATGGCGATGGCGTTTTCCGTGAGAGATTTCGCGGTGGCCAGGTAGTCTGGCATGGAGGCCTCTGACTCACTGCTGGAGGGTGACCAGAAGTGGAAAATCAGAGCTTTTTTCTCGGCGATGAGTGAGCTGAGAGAGACAGTTTCCGGTCCGTTGAGTGAAGTGAGGCGAGTGTTGAGGTCGATTTTTACCTCGCGCATGGATTCCTCAAGGCGGAGTCGGTCGATGTGGGAGGCGAAGGCGGAGGCTTGTCGCGGGCTGAGCCAGAAGGCTTCTGTGATGTGGGTTTTGAAGGCGGCGGCTTGGCCGTTTTCGAGAGCATGAATGGCTTGCACGTATTCGACGACGGCGAGCCAATCCTCTTTGACGCCGAAGATGGCGGAATCCTCAATTTTGAAGGTGCCGCGTTGTTTGAGGAACTCCGGGAGCATGGCGGCGATGGCAGCATCCTCGCGGCGGTCCACGTGGAAGAGGAAGCGTGCTTCGAGGACGGCTTGTTCAGCGACGCCGGATTTTCTGGCTTTGGCGATGGCGAGAGCAAGGGCGTCCGCGGACTCGCGCTCGGACAAGAGTTCGTCAAGGGCGGATTCCCGCTCGGCGCTGGGTGACATCTCCGGCGTCTGCGGTGGCTTTTCTTGCGCGGTGGAAGTCGCGAGGATGGCAAGCCAGGTGAGGAAGGCGGTGGAGAAGCGCATGGAGGCGGGAAGCGATCACACCGCCGGAAGCAGGGGTGCTCCGGCGGTGTTGGGTTGTTGTCAGTTTAAGGGCGGAATGACCATTTTCCGGCCGAGCACGACGATGTCGGAGCTCATGTTGTTGGCCTGTTTGATGGCGGCGGAGGGGACTTTATACTTCGAACTGATGCCGGAAAGGGTGTCACCTGCGACGACGGTGTGAATGATGGCGGCACCGTTGGATGGGGCGCTGGGCGCGGTTTGGACTGCCGCGTAAGGGGATGGAGTGGGTGCCGTGGCGGCGGCAGCTGGGTCGGGCGAAACTCCGGTTTCTTCGTAGGCGGCTGGTGTGTCGTAAATCGAATTCGCATCGGCAACTGGCTGGCCGTAGTCCGCAACACCGTAGGCGGATGCCGGTGGGCGAGTGGGCTCTTGCGGAGAGCAGGATGCAAAGGCGAGCGCAATGAGCGACGGAGCGAGGATTTGAGTCGGTGTCATGGTGAGGTGGATAGCAGCTTGGTTTGGATTTGAAAAGCCCGGAACATGAGTGGCTGAGTGGATGAAACGTCGCCGATGTGCGGGTTTATTCATTTTGAATTTTCGCGAAAGCGGAAAAAGGTTTCGGCGGCGAGGGAGCTGTGGTGGGCGAGGGTCTCGAGGGATTCACCGCGGAGCTCTGCAAGGTGCAGGGCGGTGTGCTTGATGAATGCGGGCTCATTTCGTTTCCCGCGGTGCGGCTGGGGAGCGAGGTAGGGTGCGTCAGTCTCAATCATGAAGCTTCCTGCCGGGCATCGCGCTGCGGTGGCGCGGACTTCTACGGCGGTTTTAAACGTGGCGACGCCGCCGAAGGAGACCAAGCCACCAAGCGCAAGGACTCGCTCGGCATTCGCCCATGTGCCGATGAAGCAGT
>JBILPN010000515.1:0-3257 GCA_044373865.1 Luteolibacter sp.
TGTCACATCAAAGTTTTTTCCGAGGTAGAACGCCTGCACATAGTAGTGTTGCCACAGTTCCCACTTCCGCGCCCAGTCGTCGGTTTCATTGATCGGGAAGCGGCCGGCGGTGATCTGCACGAGGATGTCCGCCTTGGCCTGGCGCATGTTGCCAAAGGTGGTGTCCCAGCCGTAGCTGTAGCGGCGTTCGAAATAATCCCAGTTGATATAGTTCTTGTTGAGAGGATCGGCCCGAAGCGCGTCCCTGCGCGCGAGGAAGCTAGCCTCATCCGTCACACCGTCGCCCGTCGCGGGAATGTCGTCGTTGAGTTCGGTTTCCTCCGGGCTCAGGAAGACGCGGGCTCCATTCGAACCCGAGTAGCGCCACCAATCCCTGGTGTTATTTGCGGTGGGAAAACTCCCCATGTTGTAACCGACAATATCCGGGGTGGTGCCGGTGTTGGCGGTCTTGACCGTCAGCCTGCCGCTCGTGGTCTGCGTGAGCGCGAAATCAACCGCATTGGCATTACCGATGCCTAACCGACCGCCGCTGCCGCCGGTGACCACCAGGCGCCAATCGACCGTGGTTCCCGATGCACCACCGATGATCTCGATGGGATCAAGCGCCATGGTCGAACCGAACGCATCGCCCGCCGAGGTGAGTGTCGTGGAAACGGTGAAAGTGCTTCCGGTTTTGACGTAGTTGCTTCCGCCGTCGGTGCTATAGAAGAGGCCGGCGGAGCTGGGTCCGTTGCTGGTGATCGCAAGATTCAATCCGGTGATGCCAGAGATCCGGACGGTGGATCCGGCGCTAACTGTTGTCGTGAACGAGAAATAATGGCCGGCGGCTTGCGCAGCGCTGAAGCTGGTGGTCGCGGGGGAAAACGTCCGATTCCAAGTGGTTGATGGGGAATTGACGACACCTTGGCCGCCACCACCCTTCAACGTGCTGCCGCTGATGCCTAGCACTGCGGCAGTAGCAACACCACTTCCCACACTGATGGTATTTTGGTTCACATCCCATGTCAGCAAATCCTCGGCAAAACAGGGGGCATGGCCGGATGCCAGAAGTGCGAAGATCACCACGCACCGATGCAGAGACATTGCGCGAAGCGATTCCCGACGGACGATCGGGACGGGCGGCATCCAGGTGATCGGATTTCTGATGGGTGAAAACATGGTTAATAAAAGGGTTTAGTTGGTGACCGGTCTTTTCTTCACGTTCAGACGCAGATAGGCGTGTTTGATGGCACCGGTTGGAATGAATTCGACGACGACATCATCCTCTTCCGGTCGGTTGGAGTGGCGGTAGATTTCCCTCACGTTCGCTCCTCCGCTCTGCCATGTCTCCGAATCGATGGAAATTTCGATCTGGTAATCAAGATCCTCGGCCATGATCCTTTCGACATATTTGAGCTGCGCCTTCCCCTTGTCACGGTTGACCCGGGGAATATCGGCGGGATCCACCTTCACCTTGGGATCAAGCAGCAGGGCGTATTTAAAGAGATTCGAAATGCCGTCGCCTGACGCACTGGCATCGGGACCGGAAATCGCCGGGTCCTTGCGCTCACTCTCGGAAAAATGGAATGCCTGCCAACCGCCGAAAGTATTCTGATCGGGTTCTTGCTCATGTTCCGGCGCGCTCAGCCGCGAAGCAAATGGTTTACGAGGCGATTGCCCCTTGGACGGCAGCAACGCCGGGTAAACGCGCTCATTCAGCTCACCCATTTTATCCAACAATTCGGTGTATGGGGCATATTCGTTGTCCATCAGCCCGGCGAACTTGAACCAGTGCCAGCCGATGGCTCCCGGATGATCCATCAGTCCAAGCGCGTGATTCTGATAGAACAGCCCGCGATCTTGCTGTGTGGCCACCCTGAATCCAGCGCCCTTTGCCTTTTCTGTCAGGTCGCTCCGCTTCGCATACCATTCCGACTGGATGAACGGGCGTCCGGAGCTCTGCAACCAACCCGTCATGCTGTTACTCGACGGGCTCCACGCATGGTAGTAGTTGAGGCTGACGACATCCAATGGCCTCGATCCGCGCAGCAGGGCCTTGGTCATGGTCCTGCCGTGCTGGCGGCTGCCGATGACCAGATGATTCGGCGCGTATTTCCGCAAGGCCTTGGCAACTACGGTATAATAAGTGAATGCGACATGTTCGACAAACGCGTCATTGTCCTCCTTGGAATATTTTTCGGCCTTCCGCTTGCGGGCGGCAAGCCATCGGACGGCTTCCTGGTGGCCACGGTCGGTGGATGGAAGAGCGAGGTAGAGCTTGAGGGCGTCGGGACGGATCGGCAGTTCGTTGTCGGTGTAGTGGCCTAGCACAAATGGATCATCCTTCAAATGCGCGACCATGCGTTTGGCGTATTCATCCGAAAAATCAACGAACGCCTCATCAAAGACCGGGATGGTTTGATTGACATAGCCGCGCTTGCCACAGGACGCCGGCCGCTTGTTTCGATAGATCCCCATGAAGCTGTTGGTCGTGGTGTAGGGCATGCGCGCTTTCGCCTGATTCAGGGAATCGACGTCCGACCAGCGCCCAATGGTGTTGAATCCATATTGCCGCATGAAATCCAGAGTCCGCCCCGCCTTGGCTTCAGTGTCGCCCGGTTCCGCCGACTCAGCCTCATTCTTGAGCAGCCTGAGATTGAGTGTGTTCATCCCTACGGAAATGAATGGATAGCCGAGGGGATCGACGAACCACCAGCGCTTGTCCCGGAATTCCGTGCGGAAGAAGCCGCTTGCGGTGGATTGCCAGGCACCTTTGTAGCCGCCGTAGATCGTGAGTTGGTCCTTTGTGACCGGTGCGACCGGGCCCGAGGACTCCACCGTCCGCACCTTGCGCTGAGTCCATTTCTTGCCATCCGCCACGCTGGCGGTGGTTTCGGCGGATGTCGCCATGAACGGCAGAGTCATGGCTGATAGAATAGCGACTCGGATGATGGATGAATGGGATATCACGGAAAGGAATTTCGATTTCGGACTTCGTTGGGTTTTGCGGATTTGCATCCGTTACTTGGGCTCACCCCGGATTTTCGGCACTTCAAAGCCGGGCGTCATGGGTTAGTTCCGGTTCATGGGTCACGGGTCCTTGCCCAACCTCAATTGCTATACTTAAACTTAGCGGGCATCCAAGGAGCCACAAGCAAACCCAGCCTGTCTTTTGATACAGGCGGGCGCACCCGCCCGATGGGGCTGACCGTACGTCCAGCAAGCTCTGCCGGGTTAGGGAGAAGCAAGTGTGGCGCGAAGCCGGCAAAAAAACCGTT
>JBILPN010000046.1:0-11235 GCA_044373865.1 Luteolibacter sp.
GGACTGTCATGAATCAACGCTCCATTGATTCGGCGCGACCGATCATTTTGCTAGACCTCAACTACACACTGGTGGCCAACAATTCAGCACGCGGCACCGCACCCGAGCGTATGGAGAAACGATTGGCCAACGAACAATATCGCCAGTGGCTCGTTGAGTTGGTGCGCCCTTATACCGTTATCCTGATGACAGCCCGCCCGGAAACCTGGACGATCAAGACGCTCGACCGCATCGAGGAGCAAACCGGCTGGCGTCCGCAGGATGCGTGCTTCGCGCCCAAAGGCTGGTGGAACCCTCCGGCGATCAAGGAGCACCTGCTCAATAAGGAAGTGTTCCCAATTCATGGCGATGATGCCCGCTACCTTGCTATTGAAAGCAACCCACGGACTCGCGAGATGTATGCGAAGTTCTCCATCCCGTGCTTCTGGGTGACGCCTGAAGGGACCTGCCTGACCGAGGGCACACGGATTGTGAAACGCCTGCCGCAATAGCCCCCAAGATGTGATGGTGGTAATTGTCTTCAGTCCTGCGGTGCTTGGCACGCCGTGCTTGAATCACGAATTTCCCCTGATAAGTTCGATTTTAGATTTGATTACGACCCGCCCAATCCTGCTGTTTTCCGCAAGTTTTTTCTTCCTGCACAGGCTACAGGCGGCACCGGAAGCGACCTCGGTGGAGGTGTTCGTCGGCAGGGAGACAACGTCCCGCAGCGAGGCTATTCTCACGGTTCCGGCAGGAACCGACACGCTGCGCTTCCTTGTCAAACCCAAGTCGCTTTTCGCCCGATACAAACTTGAAGGACTCGATGAGGACTGGAGCCAACAAGTGGATACTATCTTCCTTCGGGTCATGTTTTTCAACCAGAAGGGTGACCCGATTCAAATGAACCCGTTCCCCGCAAGCGGTCGCAGCGCGGGCTGGAGAGGCACGGTTCAAGACTCCTCTTTCACACCCCGGTTTGAAAGAGTTACCTTGCCACCTAGCGCGACCTCCATGTCACTCACCATGACCACTGCCGGACCAGCCTCTCTTGTAGGAATCTTTGCGATCAGGGATGTCAGCGTCACCTCGATGGTGAAACCGGGTGCTGTCTCCAAGGTTCTCATGTCGGACAGCCGCTCCTTGGAAGGATCGAAGGTGGTCTGGACCAAGTCAGGCAAGCATCCGTCGATGGCAACCCACCTCAAACTTGGCGAACAGGAGGATTCGTCTTCGGTTCTCGTAATCATGGATGACGACATCAACGCCCATGCCGATTGGATCGCTAACCGGATCCAGATTCCCCCTGAACTGGCCGCCAGTGAAACCTTGGAAATCCGCTGGCAAGAAGTATATAGCACGGGACTGGGCGGCAACTTCACGGCGATCTATGAGCGATTGCCCGCAGGGGAATACCGTTTCGTGGTGGAAGACCTCACACTAACCGGAGAATCGCTGCAGACGGGAGCCGCCATTGTGCTGCACGTGCCGGTGGTCTTCTGGAAGAGCTTTTGGTTTTGGGGCATGACAAGTATCATTGCCGCTCTTGGTTCGATCCTAGTCGGGCGTTACGTCATTGCCCGGAGAATCCGCCTCCACCTGCAACAGGAGCGGATGATCTCCGCCGAACGGCAGCGAATCGCACTGGATCTCCATGACGACATTGGCACCCGCGTTTCCCACATCTCGCTGCTCGCCTCTCATGCCGACAACACCATCCGGCATGAGGAGGCCAACAAGGCGTTCGGTCAGATTTCCTCGATGTCACGCGACCTGATCGGAGCTCTATCAGAATCCGTCTGGATGCTCAACCCGAACAACGACGACCTGGAGTCACTCGTTGATTTCCTCTATCGGCTTGTCAGCGAGCTCTGCCGCTTGAAGAACATCCGGTGCCGGGTGGACGCGGTGTTCATCACCGAGAAACAAACCATCAGTTATGAATTCAGGCACAATGTAAGCCTCGCGGTGAAGGAGAGCGTGAACAACGTGCTGAAACATTCCCACGCCACCACGCTGGATATGAAAATCGGGCTGGAAAAAAACGTTCTCATGATTACCCTCACTGACAATGGGATCGGCATTTCCGAAACATCGCGCAGCACCGGTCTTGGACTTGACAGCCTCAAGCGCCGCATGAAATCCATCGGCGGCAACTGCAGGTTCGAACATCTCGCGGAGGGTGGCCTGCGGATCATCCTCTCCGCACCCGTGGCATGACTCTCCAACCCATCACCCTATGATTCCCAAAAAAAAGACCGTCGTCATCGTGGAAGACGACCTGCTGCTCCAGCGACACCTGATCGAGATCATCAAGGTCGCGGAGGACATTGCCTGCCTGGGTGCGGTTTCCTCTGCCGAGGAAGCCGAGCAGAAGATCCCCGCGCTCCAGCCGGACGTGGTCCTGATGGACATCAACCTGCCTGGCAAGTCCGGGATCGACTGCATCCGCGGGCTGAAAAAGCGGCTGCCGAATCTCGAGGTGGTGATGCTCACCGCTTACGAGGAGGAGGACAATATCTTCCGGGCGCTCAAGGAGGGAGCAAGCGGCTACATCATCAAGTCGAGCAATTCGAACGACATCCTTGAGGCGATTCGCGACGTTTTTGCCGGTGAATCTCCCTTCTCCGGTCCAATTGCCCGGAAGATGGCGATGTATTTCAGGGAGGAGCGGGAAACCGAGGATGAACGGGAAACGCTTTCCCCGCGAGAAACCGAGGTCCTCAAGCTGTTAGCTGCCGGATACATCCATAAGGAGGTGGCGGATCAACTCGGCCTCACGGTGCCCACCGTCCGGACTTATGTGAGGCGCATCTGTTTCAAGCTCCATGTCCGCAGCAAGGTGGAGGCGATCATCAAATACCTGTCTTGACGGGTGATACCGTTGTGAGTGCGGACGTCAGTCGGTCCTAGCAGTTTCCGGTCGTTCCGGAATCGAGTCATGGATGGCGCGTTCGCCACGCAGCAGGCGCGCTCCTTCACCTGTTAGCCAGAGATAGTGATCGCTCGGCAGACCTTCGTAGGTGAGGAACCGGCTTTGCCCAACCGGTGGATTGTTGGTGCATTTGAAAATGGCGGTTCCTTCGTCCACCTCATCAAACATCGCGACATAAATCATGGAGGCACCCGCTTTTTTGGCAGCGGCGAACTGGGACCACAAGAACTGGCCTTTGAGCCTCGGGATCTTGTCCAAAGGATCCTGCGGCTTCAAGTTGTGCCAACTGAATCCCGGGAAAACCACAGGCAGGTAATCCATGGATTGCGCCCGGCACCACGCAATGTCCTGTGGGTAATACTTGGCGGCGTGGGCGCTTGCGCTTGCAGGGGAAGAATAGCGCCCGACCGTCCAAGGACTGATGACATCGGCGAGTTTCAGCAAGTCATGGAACTCCGGTTCGGTTACGGCATCCCGGTTTTGTTCCCGCCATCCCGTGGGCACGCCGAGCATGACCGCGCAGCCGTCGGCCTTGAAAAACTCCACCAGCGCGCGGCATTCCTTGAGCGTGTATTTGCGGCCGTCGTTGAAGCCGACCCCCCAGATCGCGACGAGCGGCTTGCCTTCATGATGCAGGTAAGCGGGGTCACGTCCCATGTTCATCTTGTTCCTGAGCATCCTCCAATCCTCTGAAACCACGGAGGTCCCGTCGATACCGAGTCCGCTCAGGTCATACATCACCGCATAGGTTCGGCCGCCACGATTGGCTCCTTCCCGGCAGTTCGAGAGAACCACGTCCTTATGATATCGCGTGGTTTCTTTTTTCACACCGTTGGCAAACCGTTGCACGAAGGCGCCATCGATGCCGTAGTCGCGCATCCACTTGAAGTGACGCAACACGGTGATTCGATTGTGCGAGCTGAAGACGAAGGCGGTTTCGCCATCCGCGTGCTTGAACCCGGTTGGGAAGCGTTCCGAGCCCGTCGCCTCCGACATGTCCGGCCATAGATCCACGGTGACATTTCCCGGCGCAAAAGGTTTCGATCCACTGCGCGCCCAGTGGGTCCAACCGAGGCCGGCACCATCATCCGGAGTATTGAACCATCCCTGATAGCCGGTCATGACCTTGCCCTTCAAGGTCGTGGTGTCGACAGCTTTCACGCTTTCTCCGGTATATGGATTCAAGGGATCGACTTTCGTCCCCGCATTCAGCGAGGCGGCGAAAAAAAGACTCACCAGAATCGTGGCGGGGGTGGTTTTCATTGAGAAAATCGGGCGTCTTGCCTTGGAAAGCGATTCGAGGCTGCTGCGCAATCCTGCCTTACGGTGCGGTCGCAGTCCTTTGATGGGCGTGAGTATTCGCCATTTTTCATAAATCGGCTAGTCCTCAAATCGAGGACACGCCCTGATGCCCGGACAGGTGGTCAATGTCCTCACTTTGAGGACTATGAATCATTGTCCATCCATGCCATTTTCCATCTGGAAAGCAGGACAATCCAAGCATCACCATCTTGAGTTCGCCTGATTGCAGTGCGGCAGCGTCCTGATTCAAACCCATCGCTTCCAGAGTCACCATGAGCATTCCTCTTCCATTCGGAAACACCAAACGGATCACCCCACAGGGCTTCACCCTCACCGAAGTCCTCGTCGTCATCACGATCATTGTGGTTCTTGCAGCCCTTTCGACTCTCGGCGTCTCGAAACTTCGATCCTCGGCACGGGGTGCCACCTGCGCCTCCAACCTGAGGCAGATCGGCGCGGCGATGCTGTCTTATGCGACAGACAAAAACGGTCAGTTGCCCCCGCTTGAAGACAGAACTGGGAGTGGCGATGGTTTAAAGGGGATCTGGACGAATATCATCGCGAATGGCGGCTATCTCCCGAAGACTAACACTAAATCGGGCTTGGAAGGCACCAACGCTAGTGTGTGGGCTTGCCCGGACTGCGAACCGACATCCAGGTGGCACGGCGGCTATGGCGTCGCCGAAGGGACGGTGATGCAAGTCATGAAAGGCTCGCTGCCCGGCTCCGGTTCGCTCCGCCTTGCCGCGATCTCCAGCCCCGAACGGACATGGCTGGTGGGAGACGTGGCCAACGATGCTCCCAATCTCAAATCGAGCTGGTATGCAATCTTTGCCAATCCTGCGAGTTGGACTAAACGGAGCCCGGCCGGACGTCATGGTGGCAAAGTCAATGTATGCATGGTGGACGGCCACGTGGAAAGCCTGACGCTGAAGGAACTTCGCTCACCTGACAAAAATTACACGATGTTCAAAAAGTGAACAACCTGGAACTATCAGTCCGTGCCCCGGTTCCAGCTTGGATCAGGGCTTTTATTTTGCCAGTATCCACGGCGTCATTGAGAGTCATTTTGGCCTCTTTGTTGGTGGCTTGGGTGCCGTCAGCACATGCCTCGTTGTTCCAGCATTTGACCGCAACCGATGCGCCAAGCATCACCAAGAACGCTTCCAATGGGGTGACTGCGTGGGCCGACAAGTCGGGCAATGTAAATGACGCGATCCCGAAGATTGGCACGGTCACTCATCCCGCCGGCAATGCGTTCGCCTCAGGCAGAGTCGGCTTGAATTTTGGAGATACCCGCAACAGCCTGCAGTTGCTGGACGTCGCGGCCACTGACGCGCTGTTGGACTTCAGCGGGGCGGCTTCCGGAAAATCCGGTTTTGCGGTGCTCGTCGCGGTGCGTGTGGACAGCCTGATTTCAAACGATTGGAACGATGTCATCGGCCTGACTTCCACTATCAGCCAGGGTGGTTTCGGCATGCGCTATTCGCAGAGCGGCGTCATCCAAGCCTACCTGGGGGGGACGACCTTCCAACGGCCAGGCTCCGACCTGGAAGTGGCAGCCGGCGACTCGGTGATTCTGGGTTTCAACTACGACGCAACAACAGGCACGTTGCAGTTGTGGGATTCGCTCAATGATTCACTGGCCACCTGGATCAAAGCATCAGGTAACTTCAGCACTGGTGGAGACGGCACCTTGAGGCTCGGTGAAATGGGCACAACGACTCGCTTCCTAAAAGGTTCGGCGGGCGAGGTGCGGATCTATGACAGCGTCCTGACGGCTAACGAGTTCAGCGCAGCCCGCTCGGCCATGGTCACGACATGGGTGACACCTCCAGGGCCTCAACCGTTGCAGCATCTGGATGCGTCTGTGCCCGGCAGCGTGGTGGGAAGTCCCGTGTCCCAGTGGACGGATCAAACGGGCAACTTGTATCACGCGAGCGCCGGAAGCGGCACGGTGACCTACCCCGCGTCACCACTGTTTCCGGTTGGACTGGCGGGTGTGGATTTCGGCCCAGCCTCAAACAGCCTTCAACTCATGAATGCAGCCACCGCGGCAAGCGTGCTGGATTTCTCGGGGACGGCCTCCGCTAACAGTGGTTTTTCCATCCTGCTGTCCGTGCGGGTGAACCAGCTGGCTCCGGGTGACTGGAACGACTTGATCGGTATCACCTCTACTGCCAATGCGGGTGGATTCGCCCTCCGCTACAGCAACACAGGCGGCATCCAATCCTACATGGGGGGCACCTCATTCCAGCGACCGGGATCGGATCGCGAGATCGCCGCCGGACTGTCTGTGGTTTTCGCTTTCAACTACGATGCGACATCGGGTGTCGCGACGCTGTGGGACTCATTGAACAACACCGAAGCGACCTGGAACGTTACGGCAGGAAATTTTGCCGGCGATACGCTCAAACTGGGCAGACTGACCAATAGCTCCCGCTACATCGACGGATCGGTGGGCGAGGTGAAAATTTTCGCTCAGAAACTCAACACCGCTGTTTTCAATGCCGAGCGAGACGCCATGACTTTGAAATGGTTGGGCGGGCGCCCCGTCATGCCGGTGATGCCCACGAAACCTTCATGGACGATCACTCAACTCCTGAATTGGAATCCTGCAACGGATGCAGACGCACCCTATAATGTTGGGACTGTGCCGCTCCAAGATCGTATCACGGTGCCTGCCGCCCTCAAGGCGAACACCAACGCCCGCTCGGGCCAGGGTGGCATCCAAGCGCTGGATACCTACGAAGGCAATCAACCCCAAGGTGGCAATGGTTCCATCTACACATTCACCTACTGGCAGTATCTCGAAGAATCCGTGTTCTGGGGTGGCATTGGCGCGGTCAACTTCGTGCCGCCGACGGGTGAAATGATCGACAACGCGCACCGCAACGGCGTGCCGATCCTTGGAACCATCTTCTTCCCACCTCTGGTCTTCGGCGGAAACTATAGCTGGGTGCAGACTTTCCTGACCAAGGTGGGAAATACCTATCCGGCGGCCGACAAGCTGATTCAAACTGCCGAGTATTATGGTTTCGACGGCTGGTTCTTCAATCAGGAAACCGAAGGCGGCACCGCGGTCGATGCCGCGGCCATGCGTGACCTGATCCACTACATCCGCACTAACAGCAACCTGCGCGTCAGCTGGTATGACTCGATGACCGAAGCAGGCAACATCGCATGGCAGGACCAGTTCAACACCGCCAACGACTGGTACATGCGGCACAACTACACCAACGGATTGCAGGACATCAACGGAGTGCTGATCGCCGATTCCATCTTCGCCGACTTCTCGAATGATGCGACGACGGCGCTTCCACAAAACTCCCGCAACCGCGCGTTGGCGCTCGGGCTCGATCCCTACAAGATTTGGACCGGGCTCGAAACGGAGGCGGAGGACTTCAGAACGACCACCGCCGCGCGGACCAAGATGGCCAAGGCCTTCCCCGACGGTCAGAATCACCTCACCTCGGTGGGACTCTACCGGCCACGCACCTTTTCCGTCCAGATCCCGGAACAGGATCTTTTCTGGACCGGTGCGAGTGGAGACCCTCGCAACACTTCCGCCACCGTGGGCACGGGTGCTTGGAAAGGCGTCGCCCACAACATTGCCGCCCGGTCTCCCATCAACTCGTTGCCCTTCGCCACTGACTTCAACATCGGGCGCGGCAATAATTTCTATCAGGACGGAGTGATTACAAAAACCGGGCCATGGTGGAACCGGGCTTTGCAGTCCATCCTGCCGACCTGGCGTTGGATCGTGGACAGCCCGGGCTCAAAACTTTCTCCTGAGCTGTGGCTGGGCGACAGCTACCGGGGCGGAAGCTGCCTCAGGGTATCCGGCACGCTGAATTCGGAAAACCAGATGCGTCTCTACCTCACCGATCTGCCAGTCAGTAGCAATACCCGGCTGAAGATCATTTACAAACGCAACGGGCTTTCCGGCGTTGATTCGTTCATGCAGGTTGGCGTTGCCATGTCGGGCACCCCGACCAGCTTCACCTACTACCCTGCGGGCAGCTGTGAGATCGACGGCTGGAATGAAACCACCATCGACCTCAGCGCCCATGCCGGCTCCAAGATCGCCACCGTCGGGCTGAAATTCGCAGCAGGAACGACATTGAGTTCTTATGAAATCCGGATCGGTGGAATTGTCATTTACGATGCATCCGGCCCCACGCCGAAGGCACCTTCGAATATCCAGGAACTGGAGGTCGCGAGTTGGAGCGGCCTGGTCAGCGGACGTGTCAAATGGGACCACGCGCCCGGAGAGCGCTACGCCTACAACGTCTATGTCCGCCTTGCAAATGGATCGCTGGTGTTTGCAGGCAGCACACCCAACAACTATTTCTACTTCGAAGACATTGCCATTCCCGGCGAATACGATGCAGTGGTGGTTCAAACCATCGGGCTGGACATGACGGAATCCCGGTTCTCGGATGATCCCGATCCATCCATCCAGATCACCCGACTTGATGCGACGACCTACCGCCTTTCCTGGCCGACCCTACCCGGCAGCATTCTCGAGTCATCAAGCACCCTGCAGGCTCCCGATTGGACAGCGGTGACCGGATCGACGATTCTGGAGCAAAATGGCACCAGCTATGTGGACATCTCCGTGAGTTCGCCCGCAAAGCGCTTCTTCCGGCTGCGCTGGTAGAAATATTCCAGCCTCACCGAGCAAAAGCCAGTTTCCGCTGGCTTTCGAGCCATTCCTTCACCACCGGCCAAGTCACCTTGAGACTCCCCATGGCATTGGGGTGAGTCCCGTCGGGCACATAACTTTGGAAAACCTGCGGTTCCGTTTCCTTCAGCTTTCGCCAGTTCGGGTAATGATCCAGCAGCGTCATCGAATGAATGCGTGCATAAGTTCGATAGTTGTCATTGAACGCCTCGAGTTGGGGACGCGTGGACTGGCTTCGGTTTCCGTTAGGTGCGTCCCAGCCGATGTTCATGATCTGGATAACAATGGTGAGCCCTGGATCGAATCCTTCGAGAGCCTTGACCATGGCATCAAGGTTCTGCATGCCGCGTTCGAGGGGCAACTGGAATTTCTCACTGGCATCGTTATAGGAGAACTCAAGGAAAACGAGATCCGGCTGATGATTGACCACCCGGCCATTAAGGTTCTTCAATCCCCAATCGGAGTTTTGACCGGGACCGGCCGAATTGATGACATTGACGAGCCCGGGGTATGTCACGTCGAACCACGTCTTGACGGCTTTAGCCCATTCCCCACCCGAGGTTAGACTGGTCCCATAAAGCACAACTGTCTGTTTCTTCCCCACTTGAAGATTTTCGAAAAACGGGATAGCAGCCTGCGCACCGGGAAGAACCATCGAAAAGGTAACCGACACGAAGAAAACAGTGATGCGCACAGAAGCAGAGGCTCGTCGGACGGCTGACAGGGAAAGAGGCGATATCATCTCTCAGATTCAGGGTGCCTGTTTCGGACGGTCACTAAAACGCCGGATGGCGATCGGGCGGGTGGGATGGCTGCCGTTGAACAGAAACACATAGTTGCGCTTCACCGGCTGGTGGCCCCAGGCGCTGGAGTAAACCCGTTTCAGACCACCTTCATCGACCTGGGCGATCTGGACCACGACATCGAGTGCCTTGTCTTGCAGGACGACGTCGGAAACCATGCGATCCTCACCGGGCTTCAGCGCGAATTTACTTCTTCCGAAAATCAGCGACACGGTTTTTTCCGAGAAATTGAACACCCGGTAATCACCAGCCTTGAAACCGTCCGCATCCACATCGTAGGCGGTCAGCTTGGTCTTGCCATCGGGCGAGCGATCGGCCACGAGCAGGACCAAGTTCGAACGCTCGGGCAACACCGCCGAGGCGAGCGGTTCCGGAAGCGGCGGCTTTGCGGCGAACTCTTCGGCACTGCCGCGGAGGACGAATTGCCGTGGCCCCGTGTAGGGTATCGGCTCGCCCAGGCCGCTGCGGTCGGATACAAACGGCTCGACTTTGCCGTCATTCAGGAAGAAAACGTTTTCGACCGGCTGATCGGTGGAGATTGATAGAATCCGGGTCTTGTGTGGCAAAGTCTGTCCAAGTGCCGGGATTGCCAGTATGGCGAGAGTGAGTAGGATTCGAAGGTTCATGATGATTAGAGTGTTAGATATCGCCGGGCGCCAGCCAGCGGAAGGAGACGAGCCTAAAACGACGCCCAAAGGTCTTGTTCGGCACCTTGGCGAGTGCGGTAAAATGAGTCTCCGGGCGTTCCGAGGGATCGACATAGCCAGCCCCGCGTTGAACGAAGGCCTCGCACCACGCACGCGCGATCACCTTGCCTCCGGCGTCCAGCGCTTCTCCGTAGGCGCGAACCCTGAAGTAGTCGGAGCGGGCCTGAAGAACCGGCCCGAGACTCTGCAATACATCACCCTGCATCAGATAGCCGGCTTGACCCACCGCCTGGCTCTCGCCGTTGATCGCATCGGAAAACGGACCCGTCGGCTTTGAGGCCGCCTGGTCACTGACGCTGCCCGGAAGTCCCGCGTTGACCGTGCGGTCGATGGCGGCCTGCAGCGGCCCTTTCCGGCGATGCTCGACGTTGGAGGCGGACGGATCGCGGTTGACGAATTCCGCCAGCGAACGGAAGGGGCCGCGGGCTTTGACTTCATCGACGATCGCGCTGGCAAGCTTTTCTAACTCATCGGCATCCAGTTCGCGCCAGCCGATCCAGAACGCCGGATCCTGACCATCGCCGCCCTTGGTGAAGGCGTCGGCCGTGGCCACGTGACCGAAGCGGTTGAAGCGGGTGCCCTTGGGGTTTTCCCAAGCCGGTGCGGCACTTGGATTGGCAGGGTCGATACGTGGCAGTTCCGATGCCCCCATCGAGGAAAGTAATGCTTTCCATGCGGTTTTCGAAGTGGAGTTGACATTGAAGGCTCCCGCGATCCGGATTCGCGAGGAGATCACTTCGGGAAGTTTGCCAGCGGCGGTGCTGATGAGCTTGTCGAGCGATGCGTCCGAGGACTCCGGAACAAACTCCAGCCGCGGATTGG
>JBILPN010000516.1:0-3246 GCA_044373865.1 Luteolibacter sp.
TTCACTGTCCTTTACCGCACATCGTCCGGAGGTTTCTTCGTGCCGAAGTGTCACGATATAAATTTATGAAAAATCTTCCAATCAAACATTTACAAGAAATGAAAGCCCTGTGTTCCGAAGTCCTTTCGGACGACGGCATCGCCCCACAGGATTTAAAAAAGCTGGATAGCCGAGCGTCACGAAGCTCGTATCAATTGCCTTCTCGTGCATTGCAATACCATAAGGCGGTTCGCCAGTGTCTAGACGGTGCATTTGCTAGGATCTGCATGGATCCGCTTTTGGTGGATCTCGTCGTTAGCGCGGTCGAGCCGATTGGTAAAGGCGCAAAGCTGCTGGTTGTGGTCGAGACCCCGTTTGAGAATCAAGCACATCTACAAACCATTGAAGCTGCACTGCAAGGTGCGGTGGGTCGGCTTCGGGCGGTGGTCGCTGGTGAGGTCCGCCGGAAGCGTACGCCACACCTGAGCTTCCGAGTCATTCCGGCTTCCACGGAACCTCATGCGGTGGAATAAAGCCAGCCCGGCCAAAAGTTAGGTATCGTTTGGCCGGGCGAATTTCCAATAAATTTATGAAATCAACTCTACTAAGCAAATCTGATCTCATTCTCGCAGGGTGGGAAGAGGGGCCGCAAATCGATGTGCTTCTCGAAGCCGTGCGTGTCATGGAGCAACGCGGGATACGTGACGCTTCCTATGCATTGAAAAAATTGCGGCGTGATGTGCCTCTACCTGATCAAAGGCTTTGCATGCGAGATCAGCCAGCCTGCTTAAGCGAGGCAATTGCGGCGATCAGTCACCTTGATGCACAAAACATCGGGGCTGTGAGGCGGCAAATGAAGGATCTCCTCCGTGTGCCTGTGGTCCTAAGCGGGGCAGTCATGCCAGACGCATGCCCTGCTGGTGCTTCGCCCGCAACTATTCCTGTAGGCGGCATTGTTGCGGTGGAGCGAGCTATCATCCCAAGTGCTCACAGCGCAGATGTATGTTGTTCGATGCAGGCTTCCTTTTTCAGGTCTGACGCGTCTGCGAAAGAAATTTTGGACGTGTTGGAAACTTGCACCCGCTTTGGCGCTGGGGGACGTCCGATGGCAGATTGGGTAAAACATTCGGTGTTGGATGAGGCGGTTTGGGATAATCCATTTTTGCAAGGTCTGGAGCGCCATGCGGCCATGCACCTTGCCGATCAGGGCGATGGAAATCACTTTGCGTGGTTGGGAGAAATCTGTTTTTCGAGTGAGCAGTTGGCAGAACTCACAGGATCTGGATACGTGGAATTGGCGAATGCGCTTGAGAGTGACCGCCAAGTGTGGAAGGTCTTGGTGACTCATCATGGCAGTCGGGGCCTGGGTGCACATGTATTCAAACGCGGGCAAAAAGCGGCAGAACGACACACCACGAAAATTGCTAAGGGTATTCCAGAGGCCGGTTATTGGCTTGACGCAGAATCGGATGAAGGCAAAGCCTACTGGGAGGCATTGCAATACATCGAGCTCTGGACTTTGGCAAATCATCAATGCATCCACCAAGCACTCGCTTCTAAGCTTGATTGCAAGATTGTGGCAAGTGTCGGAAATGCGCATAACTTCGTATGGAGGGAAGGAGATATTTTCTATCATGGTAAAGGTGCAACCCCTGCTGGTATCGATGAAAAGGGTCGTCCGAAACTTGGTTTGATCCCTTTGAATATGTCGGCACCAATTCTGTTGGTGAAAGGTCGAAACAATCGTAATTTCCTTGGTTTCGCTCCTCATGGTGCTGGGCGCAATGTTTCGCGACGCGCCTTGATGAAGCCATACCGGATGAAGGATGGCAGCCTTGATGAAGCCATGGTTGCGACGATGGTTGCGGAGCAGACCCGAAATATCGACGTGCGATGGTGGCATGGCAAAGCGGATCTGAGCGAGACGCCGATGGCCTACAAATCAGCGGCGCAGATCAGGGAACAGCTCCAAGAATTCGATCTTGCTGAGATTGTGGCGGAGATTCAGCCTTTGGGTTGCATCATGGCAGGAGATCCAGGTCACCGCCCTTGGGCGAGAGAGAATGAATTAACGCCGAAGCAGAAGCGGCAGATGGTTCATCGGGCAGACCGTAGAAATCAAAGGCAGGCACTGAAAGGCTTGGGTGAGGGGATTGAGGAACCTTGAGTTTCTAACCCTGATTCCATACGTCGGTGGAATCAGGGTTTATCTTGGCCTCTTCAGTCGCAGTGGTGAGCATGTAGGCTTGAACGGGATCGACTCCTGCACATCTGCCGAATCTACTGCTGTCAGGCTGCGTTTATGGCGTGGTGGTGTAGGACTTGAGGGTTCCGTTCACCTTGAGATTCACCTTTTGAGCTTGTGGTGAGGTGATGCGGTGGTGGGTGATCTTGCCGTCTTTCCACGCGAGATCGACGGTGAAATTTCCTCGTGCCCGCAGGCCGGTGACCTTGCCATCTTTCCAGGCTGCTGGTAGAGCTGGAAGCAGAGTGATGGTGCCATCATGGCTTTGCACAAGCATTTCAGCGACCGCTGCACAACCACCGAGATTGCCGTCGATTTGGAATGGCGGGTGCAGGCAGAACAAGTTAGGGGCACCACGGCCAATGAGCATCGAGAGAAGTTTGGATGCACGGTCGCCATCGTTCAAGCGCGCCCAAAAGAGGGCTTTCCATGCCATTGACCACCCGGTTGAGGCATCGCCGCGGCGATCGAGCGACTTGCGCGCGCCTTCTAGCAGATGCGGAGTATTCGCGCTGATTTCATCTCCGGGATAGAGTCCCCACAAGTGTGAACTATGCCGATGGGTGATTTCGACTTCCTCGTAATCCTCCTGCCATTCCATGATTCGGCCTTCGGAGTTCAGTTTGGTCGGTGCGAGACGGGCGCTGGTGGCTTCGATGGATTTCACGAAATCCGCATCGGTTCCGAGGATCCGTGCAGCGGCGGCGGTGGCCTTGAACAAGCCGCGCATGATCTGCATGTCGTAGGTGGTGCCGGCGCAAAGCCAACCGTTTTTACGGCTGCCATCGGGAGCGGTGTAGGCAAAGGCATTTTCCGGCGAACTGGAAGGCACCGTGACTAGCATTTTGCTGCGCGGGTCCTCGACAAGCACGGCGACGCAAAACTTCGACGCATCTCTCAAGAGTGGATAGTATTTTTTTAGGAATGCCTTGTCCTGCGTGAACTGATAGTGGTCCCAGACATGTTGCACAAGCCAGGCTCCGCTCACGGGCCCTGCGGCGGCAGCCAGATAACTGGGGGCT
>JBILPN010000517.1:0-3245 GCA_044373865.1 Luteolibacter sp.
TCGGAGTTGTGGCGAGAATGTCGCCGTAGGGATCGTTTCCGCCGGGACCGTCTGGATCGTAAACGGCCCAAGTGGCGGGCGCGGTGGACAGATCCGTGCTGCTCAGCAGATCGTAAACCTTGCCGCTTTGGCTTGGCCAACTGAAGTCGTGATTCGCACCAGTGCGGGTGATCGCGAGCGGAAAATAGTTAGACACCAGGGGCACTGTCACATCGGCATAACTTCCGCCAACCCGGATTTCATCGAAGGTGTAGTTGATTGCGTTTGCCGCCGCGATGCGGACTTTGTCGAAGTTGGTGATTTCGACATCCAAGCTGGCATCCGCCACGTCGGGAAGAATGCCTAGCAAGGGATTCACAAAAAGGGAGACCGCGTCTTTACCACCGGCGCCCGCGCCCCAGAGGATGCGGGCCACAAGCAGATAGGTGGTGTCGGAAGCTGGCGTAACTGCGGTGGAACCATTGAGGAGGGGTGGGCCATTATCGATGATGCGCCATGCCCCCAAGGTGCCGCCGTTGGCGAAGGTGACTTCGGAGTCGGTGGATGCGATTCCGTTGCTGTTATAGAACGAAAGTCCGGCAAAGGTAGCGGTGGAAGCCGCTCCATTGCGTTGGGCCAGGAAGCTGATCCATGTTTCGGACTCACCATCTCCGTAAATGGTATTGAAACTGCGGAAATTAATCGTGGTGGCTCCTCCTCCGTCAGCGGTTTTGAACGCTCCCCCGGTGGTGGGGAGGCCCGTGTAGGTGAGCCCGGGAGTGGTGTAGATGGTGCTGTTACCCGTGTCCGTATAGGCCCCAGACCAGCCGGAACCGCCGCTTTTCCCGGTGAGGTCGCCCGTGGTCGTGCCGTAGTCGAAGCCATCGTAAGCGGTGGGGTCTGCCGATGCGAAGGAACAAAGCGCCAGATAGAGCGAGATGGCGAAGTAGAGGGTTTTGGTCTTCATGGAATGTCGGGCTTGAAGGGTTTTAAAATTAAACCCGCGGACGATGGTATCCCTGTGACCCGCTCCCCCGCATCCCTCATTCGAGGGAGAAAACCACGGTTTACATCCATCGTCCGAAGTGGAACCAATTCCTCCCGTGTCATTGCTATTATTCAAATCCGCTGCCCAGGGTGGCATTGTTTATCTATCCATGTTGATCGCTTTCGGGGCGTCCGGCGCAGTCGTCGCCCAGTCACAAACTCGTTATGACGTCTGCGTCTATGGGGGAACCTCCGCCGGGGTGATTGCCGCGGTTCAGGCAAAGAAAATGGGTAAATCCGTCATTTTGATTTCACCCACCAAACCTTTGGGCGGACTCAGCAGCGGAGGTCTGGGATTCACCGACATGGGCGATGAGCGCACGGTGGGCGGATTGAGTCGGGATTACTTCCATCGCATCTGGGAATACTATCAGAAGCCGGAAGCGTGGAAGTTCCAGCTCAGGGAGACCTTTCGAAGCTCCGGTCAACACGGTCCCGCTTTCAACAAGGAGTTGGAAATCGGCACTGTCTTCGAGCCGCACGTGGCGGAACGCCTGTTCGACCAAGTGCTCGCCGAAAGCGGCGTGGAGTTGATCCGTGACCGGCTTGATCGATCTAGCAGGACTGTGAAGTCCGCCAACCGCATCGCCAGCGTCCGGATGGAAAGCGGCAAAGAGGTAAGGGCTGGAGTTTTCATCGACGCGACCTACGAAGGCGATCTCATGGCCGAAGCCGGTGTCTCCTACACGGTCGGCCGCGAGGCAAATTCGCATTATGATGAAAAAGCGAACGGCATCCAAAAAGGACACAAGGGCAATCAACTCCCCAAAGGCATTGATCCCCATTTAATCAAGGGCGATCCATCCAGCGGCCTCCTGCCGCGGGTGAATGCAAATGCGGGAGGCGAAAACGGGGCCGGGGACAAGCGTGTCCAAGCGTATTGCTACCGGATGTGCCTAACCGATGTGCCTGCGAATCGGATTCAGGTGGAAAAACCTCCGGGCTACCGTGATGAGGATTACGAGTTGCTTTTCCGCGCCATCGAGGCTGGGCAAAAGAGCCGGTTCTTCAAGTTCAGCCTGCTTCCCAACCGGAAGACGGATTCCAACAATGATTCCGGAATCTCCACCGACTACATCGGCATGAGTGATCACTATCCGGAGGCGGACTACGCCACGCGTGCCCGGATCGAAGAAGCGCACAAGAACTGGCAGCTCGGCCTCATTTGGACGCTGCAAAACCATCCAAGAGTGCCCGAGTCGATTCGGCAGTCTCACGCAAAGTGGGGTCTGCCCAAGGACGAGTTTGTCGAAAACGGCCATTGGTCGCCCCAACTCTATGTCCGGGAAGCGCGCCGCCTCGTGAACGACCATGTCATCGATGAAAACGACATCCTCAAGCGGACGACCGGACAATCCGTCGGCATGGGTTCCTACAAAATGGACTCGCACCACACCCAATACCATGTCGGTGATGATGGTTTCGTCACTGCGGAGGGTGATGTGCAGAAGTCAATCAACGGACCCTATGAAATCGACTATCGCGCGCTCACCCCCAGGGAAAAAGAGTGCGCGAACCTGATCGTGCCGGTCTGCCTGGCCGCCTCGCACATCGCGTATGGGTCAATCCGAATGGAGTCGGTCTTCATGATTCTCGGGCAAAGCGCCGGGACCGCAGCCGCCCTCGCCGTGGAAGAAGGAATTAGCGTCCAGCAAGTTCCTTACGGGAAATTGAAGAATCGTCTGGAGCGGGATGGACAGATTCTGAAGATGTCAGCCTCATCCCGTCCCTCGAATGGGGGATGATTTTAAGAAGCGGTTTCCTTAGACTGCGGGTCATTGCAACGGGCGTTGTTGCCTTGTCACTGATCTTGAAACCTATCAAACGGCTGCGCTCGCTGTCGATGTAAACCCAACCACCATCAGACATGCATTGTTTTGTTAGGATAAAGCGTCAACCTTCAAGCCCCGCCTTGTGCCTGGTAAGGAAGCGTGGAAATCCCGCTCGTGAACGGGGATTCGCTCTGGTTGTGACGCTTTCCCTCATGATTCTGCTGACGGTGATCGCGGTCGGCTTGCTATCGTTATCCGCCATCACACTGCGCAGCAGCAGCCAGGGAGCCGCCCTCGCGACCGCCCGGGCAAACGCGCGCATGGCGCTTTGCCTGGCGATCGGTGAATTGCAGAAACAAGCGGGACCAGACCAGCGGGTGAGCGCCAGAGCCGACCTTGTGGGCACACCGCAGAATCCGAGCTGGACCGGCGTGTGGCGCGCGGACC
>JBILPN010000518.1:0-3244 GCA_044373865.1 Luteolibacter sp.
GCGCTGTCAGTCCTCAGGCACCTCAAAATTAAGCGTGAGCCCTCATTGGCTGCTTGGCTGGAACTTGCCGTGGGTGAGAATTGCGCGAGCTTCTCCGACGAGAAAAAGCGAGCCTGCGATGAGGATGGGCACGTTTTCCTGCTTTGCCGCTGTGAAGGCATCTTGAAAGCTCGCGAAGCAGGCGTGCGGGGGCGCGCCCTCCGGCAGCTGGGTCGCCAATTCGCTGGCATCGACCGCGCGCGCGGTGTTGACGGGGCATAGGAAAATTTTTACCGCGAGGGGCGCGAGTTTTTCTAAAATGCCCCGGATGTCCTTGGCGGCGACGGCGCTGAAGATGAGAGCGGCCTTTTGACCGGAAAATTCGGAGTTCCATGTCTCCGCCAGAATGCCGGCGGATTGTGGGTTGTGGGCTCCATCCAAGATGATGCCAGGCTGAATTTCCTCAAAGCGACCTGGCCATGAAACGTTGGCGAGGCCGTATCGCACGCTGTCAGAGTTGAGCGGTAGTTTCGCCCGGTGCAGCGCGGCGACGGCCAAGGCGGCGTTCCATTTCTGGTGGATGCCGTGCAGAGCCATCGGGTAGCCGAGCAGGGGAGCATCGATGAATTCGAGCGGCGAGCGCAACTCGTTGGCCTCCGTTTCTAGCACGGCTTGGGCGGCCGCTTCTTGGAGGGCTGAAATGACGGGTTTGCCGCTGACCATGATTCCGGCCTTTTCGCGCGCAATTTCCGCAAGTGAGTTGCCGAGGTATTGCATGTGATCCATGCCGATCGGGGTGATCACACAAACATCGGCGGGGACTGCGGTGGTGGCGTCGAAGCGGCCGCCCATGCCAGTTTCTAGGATGATCAACTCGCACTCGCGCAGCCGGAACCAGCGCATGGCGACGACAAGTGAAATTTCGAAAAACGTGGGATGCTGGCTCATCCGCTCGCACAGCGTGCGGATCTCAGTCAGCAGTGTGGCGCAGGCTTCTTCAGGGATTTCTTGGCCGGAAACTTTGATGCGCTCGCGAAAGTCGATCAGATGAGGCGAGGTGAAGAGCCCGGTGCGCCTGCCGCAAGCGCGTGCAATGCTATCGATCATGGCGCAGGTGCTGCCTTTGCCATTCGTCCCCGCGACGTGGATGACCTGCACTTGGTGGGCGGGATAGGCGAGGAACTCTTTCAGGAGCTGGCGTGGTCCGTCCAAGCCGAGCTTGATCCCAAAAAGCTGAGTCGAGAAGAGCCAATCAATTGCTTCGCGGTAGTTCATGGGGTGCTGGGGTTCTTTTTCATGGCTGCCACGGACTCGGCCGCACCGCGCAACGGCGGTGCGGCATCTTATCTGTCGGTGGGGCGTGGAGGCCTCAACGATTGGCGGCAAGGGCGTCGATCAAATAGCGGGCCGGCCGGAAATTTTCGATGAGAATTTCCTCTTGGGTCCCGCGTTTCATCCGGACTTGGCTGATGTTGAAATTCGGTGTTTTGTGAGGTGCGAACAGAATGTCGTCATGAGTCGAGTTCTCGTGTTTTTTGAACATGCTTGGAAGGATGTCGCCCCCGAGGTGGTCGTCACGGCCGGTCGCAAGGTGGCAGGTGCCAAGAACTTTCTCGTCTTGAATGTCGGCTCCTGACACGGGAAGGACTTGGGTGCCGAAACCGAGTTCTCCGAGCGTGCCGGTCATGGGATCGTCGGCCAAGCGGGCGTTGTGTGCATCGATGGTGGCTTGATTTCCCTGAATCAACGTGGAATGCACAATGCAGCGATTTTCAACCTCCAGAACGCCAAGTGTGCCGTCCTCATACTTCATGGGGAACTGGCCACGCGCGTCACAAGGCACGAAATAAACCTCGCCAGCAGGGAGGTTGGCGATGTCTGGCGTCTTGCCCAAGCAGAGGCCATGGGACTTTTGTGCATGTTGGCCGTCCAGCCCCAGCCATGCCGTGAGAACCCGCCCGTCTTCCAGCGCGAAGTCGATTTCGATGGCGTCCGCACGGTCCAGAGCGACTCGCAAACGCTCGGTATCGCCTGAAACTTCGTGGTAATCCACGGCAAGGCCGGAGTTGAGGATGATGTCATTGAGCCCATGCAAGGTCGCGCCGCGAAAGCCGTATTGCTTGCACTTTGCGGTCAATGGCGCGGTTGCAGAGAAGGTGGAGATGCACAGAATCAAGTCGTATTTTGGATAGATGTCGGCATCCAATGAGAGCAAATTCCCTGCCGTGTCCCAAACTTCATCCGCCAAGTCGAGGTTGGACCCATGGGTGCAGCGGAAGGCAAACATTTCACCCCCGCTCATTCCAAGATCGTCAAGAACCCCTTGTTGAAGCCTTTCGTAGAACGCCTCGTGAGCCTTTTTCTGGACCGGAAATCCAGGCTCACCCAAGAATTTGAAATCTCGGATCAGCTCCGCAGGCTCGTCGAAATCAATCAGGATGCACACGCGACAGCCCTCTGTCGGCGCAAAAACGGTCCCGAGAAGCCTGCTGAGATCAAAAGGCGGAAATTCACGGTTTTCCGGATGAAGAAGAATTTCCTCGTGGTAATAATCAGGTAGTGAGGGTGTCGATAGGCTCGCCATAGGACGTGATCCTAAAACCGTGTCCAAACGCCGCAAGACGGGAATCTCATTAATTTTTGGGAAATCGAGTGGGTGACCGACTCAGATTTCGCCATTCTCCTCCCTCATCTTGTAGAGAGTTTCAGACATGTCTTCGAGCCGGTCCCACAGCTCCTTCACCACGTAGAACGGCGCGCCGCACCTTGCCGTCAGGGCCAAACAATCCGATGGACGTGCGTCGAGCTCGATGATCTTTCGCTCCATAATCTCATTCTCGGCCTCCAGAATCAGTCTGGCATAGTAAATATCATTCTCCATTCGGATGATCACGGCCCTTGATACCGTCGCGCCTAAGCCACTCAGCGTCAAAAGAAACAGATCGTGAGTCAGCGGGCGCGGCGGGGCTTGGCCTGTCAGGGCCAGATTGATCGAGCTGCCACCACTTGGATCAATATAGAAAACAATGGCTTTCTTACCATCTCCCAAAAAAACGGCGCAGCCGGCCTGGGTTGGTAGCAGCGCGATCGGCTCAACACGGACTAATTCTCGCATTCCTTGATATTTGGTGAAGCCGTTCAACTTTCCAAGGGTAAAGCAGCGAGTGAAGCGATGGATTTTAGGCTGAGGCGATCGTGAATCTCGAATGAATCGCCTGAAAATCGAAAATCTGGGCAACCGGGAATGTCAAAAAACCCAAGATTT
>JBILPN010000519.1:0-3231 GCA_044373865.1 Luteolibacter sp.
CTCAGCGCTCTCAAGCCCGGGGATTTCGTCATCATTCAGTTCGGGCACAACGACGTCGGTCCGCTTGATGCGCGGGGGAAATTCCGGGGGTCGATCAAGAGCATTGGGGATGAGACCGAGAAGGTGAGGCATCCGGACGGGCGCGAGGAAGAGGTCCGCTCGTATGGTTGGTATTTGCGCGAGTTCGCCCGGACGGCGCGGGAGAAGCAGGCCAAGGTCATTCTTTGCTCGCCGGTGCCCCACATGAAATTTGATGGCGAGGGGAAATTTGTCCATGATTGGAAAGAGTGGCGGCCGTGGGTGGAGGCTTGTGCCAAGGCCGAGCGCGCCGCATTTCTCGATCTGGCAGACCGCATTGGGCGGGCTTATGAAGCGCTGGACCGCGCGAGCGTCGAGGGCCACTTCGCGGACAAAGGGACGCATACCAACGCGACGGGAGCGCTTTTCAATGCGGCCGCCGTCTTTCGCGGTCTGCGGGAAATCCCGACGAACCCGCTAGGGCCGTTCATGAATCAGGGTCCGTTTGACCATCAAGTCTCGCGGCCCTAGCCGGGAAATCCGGGTTTTTGGGTGAAAAACAATCGCTTGCGGCATGGATTTGCCTTTTCGATTGCTTGAGAATGGTCATGTTATGCGGCAATGACTGAAGTTCCAAAAATCGTGCAGGACGACCCTTGGCTGGAGCCACACCAAGGAGCGATTCAGCGGCGGATGGCGCAGTTTTCCGACGCGCTCGCCAGCATTGAAGCCAGTTCCAAGTCGCTCGCCGCGTATGCGACAGGCCACAAGTTTGTGGGGATTCACTATCATGAGTCCAAGCAGCAATGGAGCGTGCGCGAGTGGGCGCCGGCGGCGCAGGCGGTTTCCCTGATTGGCGACTTCAACGCATGGGACCGTGCGAGTCACCCGCTGGTTCTGGGGGAGCATGGGATTTGGCAATTGTTGTTGCCGGCGGAGGCGCTGGCCCACGGGCAGAAAGTGAAGTTGCACATCGTCGGAGCGGATGGTTCGCGGCGTGACCGGATCCCCGCCTTCATCCGTCGCGCGGTGCAAGACGCGACGACGAATGACTACTGCGGCCAAATTTGGAACTCGCCGCAGCCATACCGTTGGCAGCATGAATTTGATCCTGGGCAGATCACCGCGCCGCGCATTTACGAGTCGCACGTTGGGATGGCAGGTGAGGAGCCGCGGGTGCACACCTACCGGGAGTTTGCGGAGACCGTGCTGCCGCGCGTCGCCGCTGCCGGATACAACACGGTGCAGCTCATGGCCATTCAAGAGCACCCGTATTATGGTTCGTTTGGATATCATGTTTCCTCGTTTTTTGCGCCATGCTCGAGGTTTGGCACGCCGGAGGATTTAAAATTTCTCATCGACAGCGCTCACGGCCACGGCCTTGGCGTCCTCTTGGATGTCGTGCACTCGCACGCGGTGAAAAACACGGCGGAGGGGCTCAACGACTTCGACGGCTCTGGCCACCAATACTTTCACGACGGCCCACGCGGCGAGCACCCGGCTTGGGACTCGAAATGCTTCGACTACGGCCGCCCGGAAGTCCGGCAATTCTTGCTCTCGAACCTCCGATATTGGTTGGAGGAATTCCGCTTTGACGGCTTCCGCTTCGATGGCGTGACCTCGATGCTCTATCACTCGCGCGGCAACAAAGCCTTTGGCAGCTATGAAGACTACTTCGGCGCGGATGCCGACGACGACGCGATTCTCTATCTAAAGCTCGCCTCCAAGCTGATCCAGGATTTCAAGCCCGGAGCCATCGCCATCGCAGAAGACATGTCAGGCATGCCCGGGCTGTGTCGTCCGTTGGCGGAGGGCGGCCTGGGATTTTCCTACCGCCTTGCCATGGGCATTCCGGACCACTGGATCAAGTTGCTCAAGCACAGCCGCGACGAGGATTGGGACGTCGGCGAGTTGTGGGGAGTTTTGGCGAACCGGCGCTACCGCGAGGCGACCATTGCCTATGCCGAGAGCCATGACCAAGCGCTCGTTGGCGACAAAACCCTGGCGTTTTGGCTGATGGATCAGGAAATGTATTGGCACATGCCCAAGGCGGATGCGCACCCGGTGATTGAGCGTGGAGTCGCCCTGCACAAGCTCATCCGCCTCGCCACGATGGTGTTGGGTGGCGAGGGTTGGTTGAACTTCATGGGCAATGAATTTGGGCACCCCGAGTGGTTGGATTTCCCGCGTGAGGGCAACGATTGGTCTTTCCACTACTGCCGCCGCCAGTGGTCGCTGGTGGACAATCCGGAGTTAAAATACGCGTGGCTTGCCGCGTTTGATCGCGAGTTGATGGAGCTGGAAGAGCGCTACCACTTCCTCTCCGCGCCGCCGGCCCAGTTGCTGCACCTCGACCAAGGGCAGAAAATCATCGTTGCTGAGCGTGCCAACCTGATTTTTGTGTTCAATTTCTCGGTTGGCAACTCGCTGTTTGGCCACTCCATTCCGGTGCCGAGTGCAGGCCTGCGCAGGCTGGTGCTTGATACGGATGCGGCGGCCACGGGCGGCCATGCGCGGGTGGATCCAGCAGCCGACTACCCGGTTGGAGCGGAGCAAATCATGAAGATTTACACCCCTTCGCGCAGCGGCCTCGTCTTCGCCCCGGCACCCTGAAGCTGTCCTCTCATTGGCCGGAGTCGCGCATGTCTACTTGCAGGCGCCGGTCTGGCAACTGGCAGCGGATTTCTTGGAATCCGCGGCCACGCTGGAAAATGAGATGGACGCTTGGATCCAAGCTTCCACTCATCAGCATGAGGTATTGTTGGAAATTCTCCACGCGCTTGCCGTCGATGGCCACGACCCTATCTCCCGGGCGCATGCCCACGGCAAGCAGGGTGCTGCTGGATTCCATCACCTGGCATCCAGCCGCCTTTTTCTCGGTTGAAAAATCCGATAGCGTCACCTCACGGAGTCCGTCCGGGAAGATCTGGCGCAAGGCATTTTCATCCCCGGAGATGAGCCACTCCACGGTGCAGCGGCTGTATTCGCATCCATAACGCTCCTCGATGGCGGCCGCCAATTCCCGCGCGCGCGTCCCGTCTTTTTCAAGAATCGCCAGGGCCATGGCCGCCTCCAAGCCAGCTTGAGAATACACCTCGGCATGATGATCCGCGATTTCGCGCGCTTTCGCGTCATCCCCCTTGCTTTTATAATAGTGAATCATCCAGCGCGACTGGTTCGCCACCGCCACCCGGTCCGGCGATTTTTGATAGG
>JBILPN010000520.1:0-3224 GCA_044373865.1 Luteolibacter sp.
TCCCGCAGGTGAATGTTAGAAAAGCTGATTTTGCCGCGACCGCCTGGCCCGGCGGCAATAACCAGCTCCACCGCGCCGATGACGGTGGGTGCGCCGCCGCCCGCTGGTCCCCATGCAAAAGGCAAATCGCGCTCTCGAATCCGGCAGTTTTGCCAATCAGAAGGCAATTCAAATTCCTGCTTCTGATAGCGCCACGCGTTGGTTCCTGCCAGATCGGCGACTTTGAATTCAAAGTGATTTCGCAAACCCTCGCCACGCAGTTGGAAGGCGATTTCAAAGGTCTCGGGAAGCGCCATGTGGAGTTCCTTGCGAGCCACCACGAAGCCACCCCCGCCGTGAAAATCATAGTCCAATTGCAAAGCCTTCTTTCCATCAGGTCCAGGGATCGAGCTCAGCTTCCCCTCGGCAAGGCCGGAAGCGATGACTTGCCAGCTGGCAGGCTCGTCAAACAAATGGTGGAGGATGGAGGTGGCCATGGGGTGGGGGAATTGGAGAAGACGAATCGCCATGCAGGTTTGCTAGGCGACTTCAATGCGGTCAGCTGTCTAGCACTTGGTGGAACTGGTCGTTCGTTTCCAAGGACAAAACCAACTCTACCAGCAGATGGATCGTGTTCGCGATGTCATCGAGGTGTGCGGTCTCCACCACTGAATGCATGCAGCGCAGCGGCAGCGAAATGAGTGCGCTCGGAATGCCTTTTCGCGAGTTGAAAATCTTGTCGGTATCCGTTCCTGTGAAGCGGCTGCTCGCTTCATGTTGCAGTGGAATTTTGCAACGCTCAGCCACCTCGATGATGCGTTTTACCAGTTGTGGGTGGTTCGCCGTGCCATGGGAAACGGTGGGTCCTCCGCCTAACTTTACACTACCAAACTTCGCGGAATCAATGCCCGGAGTGTCCGTCGCGTGCGTCACATCGAGGCAAATGCACAGATCGGGTTTCAGCCGGTAGGTCGCCATCATCGCGCCGTTGCCGCCGATTTCCTCTTGGACTGCGTTGAGGCAAAGCAGGTTGAAATCCGGTTTTCTTTTTTTTCCCGTCGCGATTTGCTTTAACACTTGGGCGATGATGTAGCCGCCGATTCGATTGTCGAGAGCGCGGCTGACGATGCGTCCGTGCGAAAGCTCCATCGGCCCATCCTGATAGACGGCCGGGTGCCCCACGCGGATCCCAAGTTTTGCGACTTCGGCAGAATTGGATGCGCCGACGTCCACCCACAGATCGTGCACGGCTGGAGCCTTTTCCTGGCCAGCCTCGTCGCGCCGCAAGTGGATTGCGGTATTGCCGATGATGCCCGAGACCGGGCCCTTGTCGCCAAGGATCGTGATGCGGCGGCCGCGAGCGGTGGCAGCATCCGAGCCGCCGACGCGATCAATGCGGAGAAAGCCTTTTTCGTCCACGTGCTTGATCATGTAGCCAATCTCGTCGGCATGAGCCTCGAGCATGATCGTTTGCGCGGATTTTCCGGGCAGTTTCGCCCAAGTTGAGCCGTAGGCATCGCAGGCGACTTCCGGAGCGAAACTTTTCACCCATTGCGCCCAGACCTGCTGGCCGGGCATTTCAAATCCGGTGGGGCTGGGAGTTTCAAGAAGTTGGTAGAGGAAATCGCGGTCGGCGGCTTGCATCCGTTGATTCAAGCAGCGCCGCAGGGTGTGGCAAGTGGATTGATGGTGCGGTGGGGCAATTGTCCGTGACGGAGAGGCACTTGCTAGGGTTTCGGCGCATCCAGGCGCGCGGCAAGTGCATAAGTGTTCCGATTGAGAGATTTCATTGAGCCAAGGAGCTCGTCAAAAGGTTGGTAGCGGTTGCTGACGATGCCCTTGTTTGAATCCCGATTGGAGGGATCCGCGCGCTTGTCCGCCGGATCGTTGTCGGCATAGCGGTGCCAGTGCCAGCCGACACACACGTGGCTTGCGAGCAAGCCGATGGTGAAATTCTGATAGAAAAGGCCGCGGTCCTTTTGGTTTTCCACGATCCAGCCAGCGCCGCCGTGGTTGCTAAGTCCAGCGTCGGTAGCTTTCGCATAAAACTCGGTGATCATGATTGGTTTTCCGGATTCCCGATTCCACATTTCAAGCAGAGTCGGGCTAGGGCTCCACGCATGGTAGTAATTGACGGACACGACATCGACATGTTTGCCGAGAGTTTGAAAAACCACGGATTGTTTGATCGCGGAACCATGGAGGCGCGGGCCGAGGAAAAGGTGATTTGGCGCGTGTTTGCGGAGTGCGGCACCCGTGATGCCTAGGTATCGGTCCAGCGCGAATGCGAGAAACTCCGTGCGGTCGGCCGAGTCGATTGGTGATGCGTGAGTGGCGGTTTTCTTGCGATTTTCCAGCCATTGTTTAGCGGCCTGATGTCCGGGATCCGTGCTTGGCAGTGAGAGATAGTTTTCCAACATATCCAGTGACCATGGGAGTTCGTTGTCAGAGAAATATCCGAGCACCGTTGGGTCTGAGCGATCGTTAGCCAGGGATTCTGCGTGGGCATTGCAAAAGAGCTCAAAGCCCGGATCGAAGATGAACGGGCAATCCTTGGGATACCCGGTGTGGCCGGGTTTTTGATAGGTTCCGCCGCGGATTTTCCCGTATTTCGACATGAACGAAATCAGCGGTGTGCGCGCCTTGTTTGAGTGAGAATCCTTGAGGTTCGACCATGCGCCGAGCGTGTTGAAGCCGTTGATTTCGAGGAGTTTTTGAGTTTCAGAAGACCAAGCATCCTTGTTGCGGAACTTCTCCTTGAGCGCGGATTTCGCGCCGGAACTGGTGAGTTGATTGACTGAATTCACGCCGCGACTGATGAACAATCCGCCTTTGGGGGTGACCAACCACCAGCGGTCGAGAATTTTTTGAGTTTGGAAATACCCATTGGGGCGGGTGAGCGTGGATGGCACTCCGCCAAACGAATCCAAGCCAGAATCCTGCGCGGGATTGGGCAGGGAGTCCTCCAGCCGCCGGGTTTCCCGACTGACCCATTTGCCGTCCGGTCGCAAGGCGGTTTTCACTTGAATTTGCGACAGCCCTGTCTCAACGCACAGCAGGAATGCAAGCGAGAAAGCCGAAGCGCGGAGGGTGGAGAAGGCTGTTGATGACATCGGAATTCGATGAGTTTGTCAGCGAGCTTGTGGCTTGTCACCTCACTAGATTTCGTGACTTCGTGGGCGGGTTGAAAGGCTTAGGATTTTCACAGTCGTGAGGAGTTATTTTCGAAAAATCGATGCATTTTG
>JBILPN010000522.1:0-3218 GCA_044373865.1 Luteolibacter sp.
CAGATCTAAAGCTACTGGCCGCTTTGATCGCAAAACGTCGTGTTTCGCAAATCAGTGCGGATTGGAAAATCCGACGGGACACCTTAGATAAGCGGTTAGGTGCAATCCGTGAAAGGCTTGATCTGGAGAACAATCAGCAGTTACTAAGTGCACTGTCCGACCTCAGAACCTCCTCACCCAAAAGTGATAAAGCCCAAAATCGAACGCATATTCTAGATTCTCATTCGAGAGATTAACGTTTCGCAGCGGGCTTTGAACGATCCAACACATGAATTCGACCATCCGCCTTCGAGACGTTGAGGCTCATGCGGTCGAACTCGTCGCCCTGATAAGGCCTGCCATATTGGACGATCAGCATGTATTGCACGGCGGCGGGGTGATCGGTCTTTACCAAGGTTCCGTCACTGTTGGCTTGGATCCACCATTTGATAGGATAGACGTGTTCCGGGTTTGGGGCACCGTGCATCTCCATGGTGCCCTCTCCTTTGGCTTTGAGTTCTAGAAATGGGTGCGGCTCACCGTCTGGTGTGTATAGTCCCTCGAGGTTCACACCTTCAATTTCCCGGACTCCCCACAACTCTTCCAAGTCGGGATTGAGCGCTTCCTTGTTCTGCACCGGGATTCTCAAAACCCCGGGTGCCGGACCTTGTGCGATCGGGCTTGCCGCGCGCACGAGCGCTAGGTCGGTGACATTGTCCGGGGTATCCGGCTTGTAGGCTTTGAGCGCCTTGCCGCCTCCCGCGACCTCAAGGACATAGGAGATGCCATTGGTCGGGTTTTTGAAATCGTAGATGCCTGTATTCGGCCGCTGAATGTATTCGGAAGTCTTGTTGGGCTCGACAACAACGAGTTTGCCAGGCGCAAACTTTACTTCAATGCGATAGTTGTTGTCGGTTGTGGCATAGAGCCCGGCCGTGCCGCCTCCAGTCTGTGCCATGATTGAGCATGCAGAAAAACCAACAAATAGACTTACAATATGGATGGATCGATATTTCATGAGAATTTAACGTAAAGTGAAGAATTCGTAGGACAATTTGGTTCGAGGGCAGTCACGGGATTGAGTGGGTGGGTCGCTTGCTGTATGCAAATTCCGGGCTCAGCGGCTTGCTTTCAAACGGACGAAACGGCTTGGGCTCGTTGAGGGGAGTGTGACGGTCACCTGCTCGGTGGTGGCGTCTAGCAGGCTGGTTGCGATGGTGACACCGCTCTGACCGTGGACGGCAGCGGTCCAGGTGGATGATAGATTGGTGGAGTGCTCGACAACTTGGATCACTCCGGCGGCGGCGAGCTTGCGCTTGTAGGTGAAGACGAGATTGCTACTGCCTGGTGCCTTGGTGATAGAAGTGGGCGAGTTGCCACCGGGTTGCGTTGGATTGCTGCCAAAAAGATATTCTATCAGATTTGGCACACCGTCCTTGTCGAAGTCGAAACCGGGCGCCCCGGTGGTGAGTGGATCGAGGTCGTAGTCCGAGAGGAAATCGGAGAAACCGTCCGGTAGGCTGAGAACTGCAGGCTGGGTGGTGGCCGTGCCGACATCGTTGCTCACGGTGCAGGTGTAGCTGCCGGTCATTCCCTGTTGGAAGTTTGATAGATAAAGAACGCTTTCGGTTTCCCCGTCAAGAATGGCACCATTTTTGCGCCATTGGTAATTCATTCCATATGAACCCGATGCGGGCGTCCCGGTGGCATCGACTTCGAGCACGAAGAAGTCGCCGGCCGCAACGGTCTGACTGGAAGTCTGCGCGATGATTTTCGGCAGGATGTGAACTTCCAGCTCGACACTTTTTTCGTAATACGCCGCAGCGTAGGCTCCGGGGATGGCCGTGCTTTTACTAACAACCGAGATAAAGCCCGCACCGACCTCGGTGGTCCAGTCCGTCGGCAGGGTGTTAGCTGGCACGGTGTAGCTGGCGAAATTGGCAGTCTCGCCGCTGCTTCTGAAAGCCTCGACTCCATCATCATTGACCCAAAGATCAATAACAGCATCGACGTGCGAACCATAGGTGGTGAACGCGTTGGTGGTGACGGTCAGTGCGTTGGCGGCGTCCATGGCGTATTTGCCGTTGATCCATGCCCCGCCGCTCAAGGTGATTTGCGGGGTATTCGGGTAGGCATTTCCGGTCAAAATGAGAGGAACGGAAACCCCGCCCACCGAGAAGGTGTAGGTGCCGTTTGGAAAACGGGTGTCGAGCGCGGTCTGTGAGATATATTCACCGGCTTTGTCATCGGGGCCGTAGCCCCATTCGGGTTCATCCTCTTCATCCAGGTAGAGGGTGGAGTGGAATGGATTTGAAACCGTGTGGGGGGTGCCGGCGGGCGGTATGATGATGGGAGCCGACAGCAACTGCATGTTCTGGCCTTCGACATTGGCGCTGAAATTATATGGCCCACCATAATACCCACTCGCCGGCTCGGGATTCACGACCACGGTGGACGCTCCGGTTTGAACATAATCAATCTCTTTTCCAACGACCACGAAATCGACCACCGGCGGTCCTGATAGCCACGCGACGGAACTGGTGACTTCACCTTCGGAGTTGCTCGCCTTGACGGTGTAGGCGCCGCGCTTGCTGACGTCGAAATTGAACAGGGCAAGGCTGTTGCCAGTCTGGCCGCTTAGCGGATCGCCATCCTTGAACCATTGATACGAAGGCGCGGGCGAGCCGTCAGCCTCCACCGAGAGAATGATGTCTTCACCCGCCTCCGCCAAGCGGCTGACCGGCTGCTGATAGAAGTCCGGCGGATAGACATCCTCCTCAGGCGCGACCATGGTGAAGCGGGTGTTGGAATTGTAGAGCGCGTATCCGAGTTTACCGGCAAATGGCCCGGTGCCGGCGGTGGTGGAATCGGCGATTTTGACGTGTTCGAGCTGGACCTCATAGGCGGTGCCCGGCGTGAGCTTGCCGCTGAAATCGTAAGAGGTGATGTCGCCTTGAATAACAGTTTCATAGAGAAGTTCCTCGCCGGAGTCCTGATCGACCACCGAAAGGACGGTGACGAGGGTAGCAGAATTGTAGTCGGTGTGGGGAGCCCAGATGAGGGTTTGAGTTTCCCCCAGACGATAGTTTTCACCGTCATCCCATGCGCCGTGGTCATCTGCACCGGTGATCATGGGAGCGGGTGGGAATGTTCCTCCGGCCGGATAGCTCAAGGTGGCGCTGCCGCCAGTGCGGGCGAAGACGTAGTTGGCACCATTGGGGAAGGCGGTGCTGGCGTTC
>JBILPN010000521.1:0-3218 GCA_044373865.1 Luteolibacter sp.
AAGCCTTCGAATACCTAAAACCCAATGGCTGGCTCGCCTTGGAAATCGGCTACGATCAAGCTTCCATGGTCCGCGAAATTCTCCAAAACTCCGCCTTCTGCGACATCGATGTGAAATCGGACCTCTCGGGAATCGCCCGCTTCCCCTTCGCCAAACGCCCCTGACCGCGCACTCATCTTTCTCCAATCTCAACTCTCAACGCTCCTCACTCTCATGGATAAACTCGTCGTCCACGGCGGCGCAACTTTGCGCGGCTCCATCAATATCTCTGGCTCGAAAAACGCCTCACTCCCCATCCTCGCCGCCACGCTCCTCACCGCTGACGACTGCATCATCCGCCGCGTCCCCGATGTCTCGGACACGAACTACATGATCCAAATCCTCAGCGCTCTCGGTGCAGACGTGGAGCGCTCGTCCGGAACCGTCCGCATCAACTCCGCTGAAATCCTCGACGAGGCACCCTACGAACTGGTCCGCCGCATGCGCGCCTCCATCTGCGTCATGGGCCCTCTCCTCGCGCGCAAAGGCCGCTGCGTGGTCTCGCTCCCCGGCGGCTGCGTCATCGGCGACCGCCCCGTGGACCTCCACCTCCGCGGCCTCGAAGCTCTCGGCGCGAAGGTCGAGTTCGAAGGCGGAAATATCACTCTAACCGCAAAAGACGGCCTCCGTGGCGCAGAAATCGACCTCCGCGGCACGCATGGCCCCACCGTCCTCGGAACCGACAACGTCATGATGGCCGCAAGCCTCGCCGATGGCATCACCGTCATCGAGTCCGCCGCCGCTGAACCAGAAGTCCTCGATCTCGCGAATTTCCTCAACGCAATGGGCGCGAAAATTTCGGGCGCGGGAACTCGTCGCATCGTCATCGAGGGCGTGAAATCGCTCCACGGCGTGGAACACACCGTCATCCCGGACCGCATCGAAGCTGGCACTTTCATGGCTGCTGCCGCCCTCGCTGGCGACGGCGTCACCCTCCGCCGCGTCTGCCGCGACCACCTCAAGGCGATCACCGCCGCCATCGTCCAGTCCGGCCACCGCGTGGACTTCAACGATGCTGGCGACGCCTGCACCATCCACCGCGGCGAGGCACTCCAAGGCATCGAAATTTCCACCGCTCCCTACCCAGCCTACCCCACCGACATGCAGGCGCAAATGACCGCACTCCTCGCCACCACTCCCGGCATCAGCGTGATCAAGGACACGATTTTCCCCCAACGCTTCATGCACTGCGCAGAACTCAAACGCATGGGAGCCGACATCAAAGTCAGCAACGGAACCGCCATCGTCCGCGGAGTCTCTCAACTATCCGCCGCTCCCGTCATGGCCTCGGACCTCCGCGCATCCGCCGCGCTCGTCCTCGCCGCTCTCAACGCACGCGGCTCCACGGAAATCAGCCGACTCTACCACATCGACCGCGGCTACGAACACATCGACGAAAAATTGCTCATGCTCGGAGCCAACGTCGAGCGCGTGAAAGACCGCGCCTGATCCACCTCCGCGGCACCGCCACCGCCCCCTTCATTTCCTGCTGCCCCTTGCATGCGCCGGATCACCGCCGAGGCTCATGCCCGGCGCACTCGCGCCCCGCACCTGCACTCACCCGCCATGTTCTCGCTCTCCCTGCTCCTCCGCGCGCTTGCCGTGCCGCTCCTCGTCACCAGCCTAAGCGCCCAAGACAAGCCACGCGGCAAGCCCTCAGCGCCCCTGAAGGCGGAAACTTTCCTCGTCCGCAAAACCCAATCTCCTCGCAAGGTCTCCGCCGTCGGGACCTTCCGCGCCTTCGAATCGGTCACGCTCGTCTCAGAACTCTCGCGCCGCCTCAGCAAAATCCACGTTCGCGAGGGTGCCTCCGTCGCCGCCAAAGAGGTCCTCTTCAAACTCGACGACAGCGACCTAAGCGCCGAACTCCAAGAAATCAACGCTCGCCTGCAACTCGCGCGCATCAACCAAGCACGCGCCAACGACCTGCTCCCACGCCGTGCCATCAGCCAACAGGAATTCGACACCACCAGCGGCGAGGTCGCAATCCTTGAAGCCCAAAAACTCACCCACGAAGTCCTCATCTCAAAAACCGAAATCCGCGCACCCTTCGCCGGCCGCGTCGGCCTCCGCAACATCAGCGAGGGGACCTTCGTCTCGCCCACCGTCCCACTCATCACCCTCCAAGACCTCTCTCGCATCCAACTGGATTTCCTCCTCCCGGAACGCTATGCCAGCGAGGTCGCCGTCGGCCAAAAATTCTCTTTCACCATCCCCGACAGTGGCGATGTCCTGGACGGCTCGGTCTCCGTTATCGAGCCCGCCATCGACCCCAGCACCCGCAGCCTGCTCGTCCGCGGCCTCTGCTCACAACCGGAAAAACTCCGTCCCGGCGGCTTCGCAGAAGTTTCTCTCACGCTCGACGGCCCCGCCAGCGGCTTCATGATTCCCAGCCAAGCCATCGTCCCCACCCCACGCGGACACGACGTATTCATCATCGCCAACGGCAAGGCCAAGCTCCAATCCGTGGAAATCGGCCGCCGCTCCGAGGACGAGGTGCAAGTCCTCCACGGCCTCAAGGATGGCGACGTCATCGCCACCACTGGCCTCATGCGCATGCGCCCGGGTTTGCCCGTCATTCCTGCAAGCCCTTAAGCGTAAAGCCTCCTCTCCATGAGCCTCTCCGACATCTGCATCCGTCGCCCGGTCCTTTCCGTGGTGATGTCTCTCATCATCCTCCTCTTCGGAATCACCGGTTTCTCATTCCTCGGCGTGCGCGAATACCCAGCCGTGGACCCGCCCATCATCACCGTCCAAACCACCTACCCCGGCGCGAACCCGGACGTGGTCTCATCTCAAATCACGGAACCGCTCGAACAGGTCATCAACGGCATCTCCGGTATCCGAACTCTCAGCTCAGAATCTCGCCAAGAACGCAGCACCATCACCGTCGAATTCACCCTCGACTCAGACCTTGACGCCGCCGCCAACGACGTCCGCGACCGCGTCGCCCGCGCCGCTCGCAGCCTCCCCGTGGACTCGAACCCGCCCGTCGTGGAAAAGGCTGACGCCGACTCGTCCCCCATCCTCTTCCTCTCCATGTCCAGCGACACTCGCGACATCCTCCAAGTCAGCGACATCGCAGACCGCGTCGTCCGCGAACGCATGGAAACCATCCCCGGCGTCTCATCCGTCCGCATCTTCGGGGAAAAACGCTACGCCATGCGCCTCTGGATGGA
>JBILPN010000523.1:0-3216 GCA_044373865.1 Luteolibacter sp.
GGGAGATCCGACGGCGTATGGCAATTTGATTTTGGAGTCCGCGTGAGATCGTTGTGACGGCATGCGTGAGAATTCTCGCAACCTTGCGAAGGTTCCGGGGTTCGTGCGGGAACTTGATCAACATGAAAACGAATTGGATGGTGCCTGTGGTGGCCTTGGCGGTGGGAGCTGCCGGCGGATATATTTCTGGGAAAAGTTCTGCGGATGCACCCGGGAATGCAGCCATGGAAAGTGGTGGCGCGCAGCGCTCGCGCTCGTCAGTGCGCGGCGACGGGGCTGCGGCTGATTCTGCGAAGAAGGGCAACCGGCTGGGGAGCATCGACCAGATTGCACGCATGCCGGGGAATTCCTCGCGCGTGCAGGCATTGATGGAATTTTACGCAAGTCTCACGCCGAGCCAGTTGGCGGATGAGGCGGCCAAGCTTGATGGGCTGCCGATGAACGAGCGGATCATGGCGTCGTTCTTGCTTTTCGGGCGCTGGGCGGAAGTGGACCCGACCGCAGCCATGGCATTTTCCAACACGATGGGGATGGCAGGCGGTTTTGTGCGGCCGACGATTTTGCAAAGCTGGGCCAGTGTGGACCCGGCGAATGCGGCGAAATACTATGGGGAAAATCCGCGTGAGTTTGCGATGATGGACATGATGGGTGGCGGTCGTGGGCCGATGGGTGGCCAAGGCGCTGCCTCGATCATCGCCAGCGAGTGGGCGCGGCAAGACCCGGCAGCGGCGATGGCGTGGGCGAGCTCGCTGAGCAATGGCAAAGGCCAGGCGATGACCTCGGTGGTGGGCGAAGTCGCCAAGACCGATCCGCGGAAGGCGGCGGAGATGATCGCCATGCTGGATGCCGGCGATCAGGCAAATGCGTATCGTTCGGTGGCGGCGCAGTATGGAGCCTTGGATTTCGCGGAAGCGCAAAACTGGATTCGGACCTTGCCAGCGGGTGAACAGGCCGCGGCGATGGCGGCTGCGATTGGTGGGCTTTCGAACAAAGACCCTCAGGCGGCGGCGCAGCAGGTGGCTGGAATGGCAGCGGGCGATGACAAGGACCGCTTGATTTCAGAAATTGCCGGAAGTTTGGCCCGGGTCGATGGGCAGGCTGCGGTGGACTTCGTTCGCAGTCAGAGTGAGGATGCGCAGCGCCGTGCGATGCGGGATTTGATGCCGACCTTGACCAGTCAGGACCCGGCAAACGCTCTTGCTTTGGTCAATTCCTATCAGCCTGGACCCGTGCGTGACAGCGCCGCCCAAGCGTATGTTTGGAGCAACAACACGAGTTCGCCCGCCGAATTGATCCGGGTGGCGGAGTCGATCACCGATGAGGGCGACCGCAACCGGACGGTCGGAATCGCGGCCATGCGCTGGATGCGGGAAGATCCGGCCGCGGCGAAGGAGTATGTGCAGGGAAGCACTGGGCTCTCGGATGAGGCGAAGGAGCGGATTTTAGAAGGCCGCAGCATTTGGGACGGCCGCCGTGGGCGCGACCGTGGCCGCTGAGGCAGCGAGCTAGGGCTGGGCGAGATAGCGCTTCACGGCATCTCGCTTCAGCCGGATTTCGCGCCATTCATTGACCAGTCGGCTAGGTTCAATGATACCGCAACCTGCTGGTAGTGAGAGATTTCGGTCATTCCACCAGATTCCGCGGATGCAGACGACGGCGTCGAAGCGGCCGTGGTCCCAGAGGCCGAAGGGAGCGCCGAACTGGGCTGGGCAGCCGAGGCGGCGGCGCCAGTCGAAGAGCATTCCGAGAGTGTCTGGATTGCGTGGCAGCGGGCCGAGTGCGGGGGTTGGGTGGAGGCGCCGGAGCAGGGCTTCCGGGCTTTGGGGGGATTTCAGGTGGAGGCGGATGAGGGTGAGGAAATGGACGATTGTCCCGAGATCGAGGATTTCGCGGGAGAAGCGGTCCACCTCGCCGAGGTCGAGCAGTTTAGAAACGAGGGTTTGTGCGACGTATTCGTGTTCGCGGATTTCCTTTTCGTCCACGGCGAAGACCTCGCGATCCTCGCTTTTTGCGGTGCCGGCGAGGGCCATGGTTTCGAGGTGTTCGCCTTGGAGTGAGAACAGGAGTTCGGGTGTGGCACCGGCGAATCCCTGTCCCTCGTGGGTCCAGCCGTAGGATTGGAGTGGGGCGGATTGCTGGATCATGGCGGCGCAGATTGCTGGGCCGGGGGCTTCAGAGGCGGTGCCGTGCTCGGTGACGACAGGCACGGTTTTCTCGAAGCGGTGGTCGTGGATGGCCGCCATGATTTCTTGGAAAATCACGGAAAACGGGACCGCATCGGTGGGCGTCCATTCAAGAGTGAGGGAGGAGTCGCGGGGCAGGCGAGCGGCCATTTCCGAGCTGCTGGTGCGCTCGATGTGGCTGGGGGTTTTCCAAGGGTTCTGATCTCCGAGTGCGAAGTCTTGGACATAGAATGCGACGCCGTCCGCAGGCGGCGTGGGTGAGGCGACGAATGGCCCGTGGCCGATGAGCATGCTGCCGTCGCGTCTTGCCAGCCAAGCGGTTGAGTCCGAGAAATGTTCCATGAAGCTGGGGCGGAGGGTGGGTGAGCTAAGGGCGGCGGGCAAGCATGATCCGGGGCCCTTAGAAGGCGTCTCTCACATGATTGACTTCCGGGAGTTCGCCGGGGGCAAACTTGACCTCGATGACATCGAAGCGCCATGGGAGATCGCGCGTTCGCAAGGTTTTGAGCCAGGCATTGGCACCGCGTTCGATGAGCGCCTGCTTTTCCTTTCCCACGGCGTCGAGGCCGCGGATCTTGCTGTCCCGGCGGCGGGTTTTGACTTCGATGAACAAGAGCAATTTCCCGTCGCGAGCGATGATGTCCACCTCGCCCTTGCGCGGGCCGCGGAAATTTCTGGCAAGGATGGTGCAGCCATTCGCGCGCAGCCAGTCGGCCGCGACACCTTCGCCGTAGTTTCCCAGCCAATTTCGGTCGTGTAACCGGCCGTCTTTGGCAACGATTTGGGTGGGGGTGTTGAGCGCGCGGCTGAAGCGGCGGACGAACCAAGCAAGGAGGTTCCGGGATCTTGGGCGTTTCAAAAGTGGGGGGATTGCGATTGGGCGGGTGGGTCAGTCGAGCGGTAAATTCAGTTGGGCGACTGGGCGGAAGGAGCGGCGGTGGTGACGACACGGCCCGTGGATCCGTAGTGCTTCAAGGTGGCTGGCGGTGCCGTAGCCTTGGTGTTTGGCGAATCCGTAGTGCGGAAACTCGAG
>JBILPN010000524.1:0-3215 GCA_044373865.1 Luteolibacter sp.
GCGATAGCGCTGTCCTCGACGGCTTCCCCCGCACGATGGTCCAAGTGGAGTGCCTCAAGCTTTTTTATGATCAAATGATCCTGCTCCGCCGAGAGTTTTCCGGCACTCCAAAGGCACACCTCTTCCGCCAACCGACCTTCCACATCATGGTTCTCTTCGTCGATGAGGCGGAAAGCATTGCGCGCCAACTCAAACGCGGACACGAAACGCTCGCACACAATGCGGAGGTCCGGCACTCAGGAATTGGCGAACTCGAGGAGGAACGCGCCACGGACTTCGACCCTGACCTTGCACGAAACCGCTACCGGACCTTCAAGGAAAAGACCTACGACGCGCTCGTCTCTCTCAAGCAAATTTTCCACTACCATTTCATCAACGCGCAGGCCCCGATCACGGTCGTCCAACAAAATATCATCAGCGAACTGGAATACCAAAGCTCGCTGGAACTCGACCCCAGGACCTACGACGCACTCCGCCACATCCCGCTGGCCGATGAAATTGTCCAGAACGCACGCCAAGAACTGGTCAATCGACTTGATGGCTACCAAGTCGAACACCCACAACTGATGCACGCGGTGGTCAATTTCATCCAAGTGAAAATGATCCCCATCATCAAGCGATACGCCGTCAGCGGCCGCGCCACAATCAACACGGAGGAACCGATCTTCACCGACCCGGTGGCCATCGCAATTCTCATCGACATTTTTTCCGAACGCGGTTTTCGAGCCACTGTGGACATTCACCGACAGGAGATTCCCTCGCGCTTTGACTTGATCACCGGCAAGATCGAAACCCGCAAAAAGCGAGTTTACCGCATCTCCATTTTCTTCACTGGCTCAAAGATCCGCCGCGGTTGACGCCCCAGCAAATATGCCGCCACTTCGAGGCCAGCCCGCGTCCGGCTCCTCACGAGCCGGAATGCAGCTCCCGGGCGTTCCGCGCCCACTCTTTTGGCAGGTTCACGGAGCATGAACCGCACTCTTCATGCGTTCTCCCCCGTGCCGCTGCGATGATTCTATGATTGCAGTTACTTTAAAAATCTTAATGATGCCGCCCAAGTTCCCCCGTCGAAAATAACCATGACCATCAGTCGAAAAGATTCCTTCACGATTCAATTGCTTCAGCTCACTGATGCTCTGCTGATTTGGTTTGCCTTCTGGATCGCGGGAGTATTCCGGGTTTTTACCGGCTTGAGCAGCCCAAATGATGCGGTTCCCGAGTCGATGAACTGGGTGCTTTACATCGCAGTTCCCTTCACTCCTCTGGTTCTCGAAGGCTTCGGATTTTACAATCGCCTCAAGCACCGCACTGGCGGCACGGCGGCATGGCAACTGATTCGCGCCTTAGCCATCATCTTTTTAGTGGTCGGGATTTTCGCGATTTTCGCAAAAGTCACCGGCGCAAGCCGCTTGATCCTAGGCTTGGGCTTAACGTTCGTGTTTGTTTTCCTGCTGGTTCGCGACCGGATTTTCCAGCTCTGGCTCAAGCAGCGCATCGAGAGCGAATCGACACGGGAGCGGGTGATCGTCGCTGGCTCCCCCTCGGACATTAAAGAACTGATCGAGGAGCTCAACCCTCACATTGTCGCAGGCTGGACGATTGTGGATCACTTTGACCTCCACACCCGTGAGGTCTCCGAACTCTTCGAAATCCTGAAAGCACGCTCGGTCAGTCGTGTGATCTTTGCCGCCCGGAACACGGAGTTTGGCAAGGTCGCACGCGCTGTGGAAGCCTGTGAACTTCAAGGAGTTGAAGCGTGGATTGCCGCCTCGTTCATTCGCACTCAAATCGCACGGCCCGTCTTCGACGCCATCGGCACCAAGCCAATGCTGGTGCTGCGATCAACTCCAGAGCTGTCATGGGAGCTTTTGTGCAAGGAGGTTTTTGACCGGGTGGGCGCTGCGCTGATCATTCTGGCAACATCGCCTTTGTGGATCTTCGCCGCTCTTGGAATCGCAATCAAAAGCCCCGGCGCACCGGTATTTTTCTCACAAATGCGCGCTGGACGTTATGGGCAACCGTTCAGGATGTGGAAATTCCGCACCATGGTGGCCAATGCCGAGGAGTTGCTGGCCAAGGTCAAGGAGGAACGCGGCAACCAGATGAGTGGACCTGTCTTTAAACTGGATGACGACCCAAGAATTTTCCCTTTTGGTGCGCTCCTGCGGAAACTCAGCATCGACGAACTCCCGCAACTTCTCAATGTGGTCCTTGGCGACATGAGCTTGGTCGGACCCCGCCCTCTTCCGCTTTACGAGGTGGAAGCGTTTGCCGAGCTTTCGCATCGCAGGAGACTGAGCGTCAAACCTGGCATCACCTGCGAGTGGCAGGCGGGTGGGCGGAATAAAATCACCAGCTTCGATGAATGGGTGGAAATGGACCTGAAATACATTGATAATTGGTCAATCTGGCTGGACCTGAAAATCCTGCTGCGCACGGTGCCAGCCGTTTTGTTCGGCAAAGGTGCGGCATAACCCACTTTTCCTTCACCTCACCTTCCATTCGGCGTGGCTTTTCCCGCAAATCCTCGCTCGCTTTGTGATTTGTGATTTGCACCTCGGGACTTCAACGCCAGACTGGGGCCTTGATTTAACAATCTAGAAATTTCCCGATGCCCGCCGTTTCATCATTGTTTCTCATTCTTGCGCTGGGCTTGGCCGTCGTGATCGGCCCGCAAACGCGCGCATGGTCCTGGGGGCCGGCCATGCTCGCTCTTGGAATTTCCATCGCTGCCAGCCTACCCGGACTTTGGAAGCGAAACCGCTCCGGTGCAGCAGATTTAGGAGTTCTCGCTTTTGCCACCACGGTTGCGGCTTGGTTCGCATGGCGGGCGTGGGAATCTCCGGTGCGCGAACTCGGCGTGACGGACCTGCTTCTGCTGCTTGGCTGCATCGGCGCATTCATTTGCGTCCGCGGAATCATTGGCAATAAAATCGCAGAAAGAATCTTCATCTGGGGAATCGCACTTCTGCTGTTTGCCAACGTGGTCGTCGTCCTGCGGCAAGTGATGACGCCGTCGTTCACTCCCGTGTTCGAGGCCCGTGCCGCGCAATTTCCTGCTGGCTTCTTCGCTCACTACAATGAGGCGGCAAATTTCCTGATCTGCTGCTCTCTGATTCTTGGCGCTGCTGCCATTCTCAGCCGCTACCACCTAGCGGTGCGCGTCATTTGGGGGCTAATTGCCGTGGCCGGCCTTGTGGCAGTTTACTACACCC
>JBILPN010000525.1:0-3205 GCA_044373865.1 Luteolibacter sp.
AGTGATGTTGTCATACGTTTTTAAATATGGGTGAAATTAAAGTTTCGGCAACGGAATTCGTTTAAAGCATGAAAGCAGTTGGGTAGGTGGGTGCGTGTGCGCGTCTGAGACCGGTGCAGGCGTCGTAGTCGTTTTCGGGGTGGGTGAGGATGGCGATGGCCTCGTCAAAGAGGAGCGAGAGGCTTGGTTTTAGGGTGATCCACTCGTGTTCATAGACTTGGACGGTAAATTGCTGAGCGCGGCGGTAGTGGCTGCGGTTGGGCGAGCGGCCATACTTAGCAAGAGTGCGGAGTTCTTCGCCGAGGGCTTTGCCTTTTGCTCCCCAAGGGATGAAGACGGGGTGGGTGGCTGAGTCGATGAGGCGGAATTTCTCTGCGGCGGTTTTGAACGAGTAAGCGAGCGCCCAGTTCTTGCCGCAATCTTTCGGATCAAAACAGGGCATGCCGCCGGACACGATTCCTTGGTCATCCCATTGTTTGGTTTTGTCCCCAGCTTGCCAGATGGCTTGCTCGAAGTAGCTGCGGATGGCGGCAAGGTCGAGGAGGTCGGCTTGGGGGAAATTCGGAAGCACCTGGCTGCGGGTGATGGCGGCCGCGGAGGCGATGTCGCTAAGTCCGGCAGGAATGGGATGGTCGCTTGGCGCGAATAGATAGACTTTTCCGGTTTCTCCCAAGGCGTCGAGTTCGCCGTTGCGGTTGCAGCGGCCAGCGGCTTGGGCGAAGGAGTCCAGCCCGCATTCGGCTCGATAGACGACGGGGAATGAGATATCGACGCCGGCTTCGATGAGCTGGGTCGAGACGAGGGCGACGGGTTGATTTTGTGCGCGTCGTTGTTTCGCTTGATCGAGTACTTGGATGATGTGAGCCGGGCACATCCGGGCTGAAAGATGAAGGGCGGTGAGGTGTGAGGAGAGTTTCTCGTGGAGGGTTTGAGCTGCCTTGGTGGTGTTCAGAATGATGAGGCAGCCGTTCGTGGCGTGCTGAAGGATATGTGAAATGAGCGTCTTGTCATCGAGTGCTCCGAGATTTTCGGGTTCGACGCGTTTGAGAGTTCGGAAGAGAGCGGCTTCGTCCTGGATGATCGGGGTGATTTCCTGTGGGGGAATACCGATGGTGAATCCGTCGCGCTGATCGAGTGCGGGCTGGGTGGCGGTGCAGAGGACGGCGGTGCAGCCGAGATCTTTGACGAGGCAAGTGAGGCTGCGGAGGATGGGATGAAGGAGGCGAGGAGGGAGAGCCTGCGCTTCGTCGAAGATGATGACGGAGCGGGCGATGCGATGAAGCTTACGGCAAGTGGAGGTGCGATTGGCGAAAAGGGATTCGAAAAACTGGACGTTGGTGGTCACAATGATGGGCGCGTCCCAGTTCTCGCTGCCGAGGCGATGGCGATCTTGCTCATTGTCTTCGCTGCTGGGTTTGGGCTCAAACTTTGAGTGGTGTTCTAGGACGATTTCGCGACCGAGTTCCTTGGACAATGAGGCGAGAGCTTCGCGAAAGACATCCGCGTTTTGGCGGATGATGGAGGTGAAGGGAATGACGTAAATGACCCGCCGATGTCCGTGGAGATGAGCATGACGGAGAGCGAAAAGGAGCGATGATAGGGTTTTTCCTCCACCAGTGGGAACGGTGAGCGAGAAGAAACCTGGAGCGTGCGAGGCGGCAGAGAAGCAGGCTTGGCGGACGCTTTCACGTGCTTGATTGACGAGGGTTTCTTCTGAATTCGCGAACTTGGTGGTCAGATGATACTCCAGAACTGGCAGCATTTTAGAAATGATGTCATCAGGCCAATCCGGGCGGAGTTTCGCTTGATCCTGATTCATGAATGCCTCGGTCGCGAGGAAGTCGGCATCGACAAGGCAGGAGAATAAGAAGCGCAGCATGAAGGCCATGGCATCATTGCCGGCATTCGGGCGAATGAGCGGCGGGTTGTGCAGGGCAAGATCGAGAGGGATGCCGCTGACTTGGGCGTTGATGAGCCAGTCCGGTAGGGTCTTCTTGGAGCGATCCCCGAAAAAGAGTTCATTTCCATCGGCGAGGCCGGCGTGATGGCCTGCAATGAGATAGGAAATGAGCGGGCCGAAAGGCTGAAACTCGGCAATGTGACGAGCACCTGCGGTGGAGTGGTCCACAGGAAGTGGCGCGCCTTTGAGTCGTTCCTGAAACTCAGTGGAAAATTTCCCAAGATCATGCCAGAGCCCGGCGAGGTAGCCCCAGTCCCAGGCGGATTTCCGTTCGGTGGAATTCGGGGCGAACATTTCGGCGGCGAATTTGGCGGTCCAGAAAGCGACTTTGTTGAGGTGGCCATGGTCGGGGGCAAGATGCTGGCATTTCTGGCAGTTTGCCCGTTGGCACAGATCCGCTGCGTCACCGAATGGGGTGAATAGCGGTTCCCAGTCGGACGGCTGCTTGCCGTCAAGGGTGTGCGCGTATGGAGGAGATGGCATGAGAGGACGAGAGTGGTTTTAACGAGCTAGGAATACTGGGTTGAAAACATCGATGGCGGACATGGGGGCGATTTCTCAGGGGGGAGAATTGGGCGGGAGGGGGGGCGAGAGAATCTAGAATTGGTCAATTCCATCGGCATGATGGGCACTATCAAAGAACGCTATTAGGAAATAGCAGATCCGCCAATCTGAAAAATCATGGCGCTGTGATGAGCCTGTTGGAAATGCCGAGAATGCTGCATCGGACCGTTTTTTGGGTGGGTGAAAAGCGCTTCGCCCCCACCACAACGCTGCAGAACGGCGTTGTGGTGGGGGCTGTGAAAATATGGGAGATACGGCATGGCGAATGTATTAGGAATTAGGAATTAGGAATTAGGAATTAGGAAGAGGAGATCTGATGACGTGGGAAATTGTGGGGGGAGGGGGGATGGGGGAGGGGGGAGGGGGGATTTGGCGGGCGGGATGGGGCGGGGTTGAAGGGCGGGTGGGAGGGAGAAATTTGGGGCTCTTTTTGGCGCGGATTTCTTGGACTGTATCATGGGGGGTAGGACAACTGTGGGGATAGGCCCCAAAAAAATAAAAATTTTTTTGGGGGAGCCTAAAAACTCCGATTCTTGGCAATCTGGGCAATTTTCCCCGATTGGCGTCGTCCAGGCTCAGGCGAAATTGGCTAACTTGGCCAGAACCGACACGTTCAAGGAGCAGCCAGGGCAATGAAATGGAACCAATCGGGCAAACTCGAATAAAGCGAGCAAAGAGGCC